>NZ_JBNAIW010000001.1:0-267052 GCF_052047895.1 Candidatus Pelagibacter sp. HIMB1517 | reverse complement strand
AATTAACCCCGTTATAAACATTACCTAATAACAAAACTAATTTATATAAATATAATTATTATATTATTATTTTATTGTTTATCAGATATTGCAAATTGTTAGAAAATTAGTTATAAGAGTATTTCACCACAATAAAACTTTTCCATTATGAATTTACAAGAACTTAAAGATAAATCACCTGCTGATCTAATTTCAGAAGCTGAAAAGCTCGGTATTGAAAATCCAAGTACACTTAGAAAACAAGAAATATTATTTGCGATATTAAAAAAACTTGCTGAAAAAGGCGAGCAAATAACTGCTACAGGTGTATTAGAAACTTTACAAGATGGGTTTGGTTTTCTAAGAGCTATGGAGTCAAATTATTTACCGGGGCCTGACGATATTTATGTAAGCCCGAGTCAAATAAGAAGATTTGGTCTTAGAAAGGGAGATACTGTCGAAGGAGAAATTAGAGCTCCAAAAGATCAAGAAAGATATTTTGCATTATTAAAAGTTAATAAAATTAACTTTGAAGATCCTGAAAAAACTAAACATAAAATTAACTTTGATAACTTAACACCATTATATCCAGATGAAAAAATTAAGTTAGAAATTGAAAAAACAAAGATAGAAAAAAAGACAGATGTAACTGCAAGAGTTATTGATTTGGTTTCTCCAATTGGAAAAGGACAAAGATCTTTAATTGTAGCTCCGCCAAGAACTGGAAAAACTGTAATTTTACAAAATATTGCAAATTCAATAACTGCAAATCACCCAGAGATTTATTTAATAGTATTGCTAATCGATGAAAGACCAGAAGAAGTTACAGATATGCAAAGAACAGTTGACGGCGAAGTTGTAAGTTCTACATTTGATGAGCCGGCTCAACGACACGTTCAAGTTGCTGAAATGGTTATAGAAAAAGCAAAAAGACTTTGTGAACATAAAAAGGATGTTGTTATATTGCTAGATTCAATAACAAGATTGGGCAGAGCATATAACGCTGTTGTTCCAAGTTCAGGTAAAGTTTTAACTGGTGGTGTCGATGCAAATGCACTTCAAAGACCCAAGAGATTTTTTGGTGCCGCTAGAAACATTGAAGAAGGTGGTTCTTTAACTATAATCTCAACCGCTTTGATTGAAACAGGCTCAAGAATGGATGAAGTTATTTTTGAAGAGTTTAAAGGAACAGGTAACTCAGAAGTTGTTCTTGATAGAAAAGTTGCAGACAAAAGAACCTACCCAGCAATTGATGTTGCCAAATCTGGAACGAGAAAAGAAGAATTGTTGTTTGAAAAAGATGAACTATCTAAAATGAACGTGCTAAGGAGAATTATTAATCCTATGGGGTCTATGGATGCTATAGAATTTTTAATAGGCAAATTAAGAGAGACAAAAAATAATGGAGAATTTTTTGACTCTATGAATAAAGGTTAATCGATTTTTTTAGCCTCTTCTATTAACATTATAGGAATTCCATTTTTTATTGGATAAGCAAGCTTTGAAGTTTTGGCAATTAAACAATTGTTTTTTTCATCGTAAATTAACTTTTCTTTTGATTGAGGACAAACAATTGTTTTTAATAAATTTTTATCAAATTCCATTAATGAATGTTCCTATTTTCGTCATTATTATTTCCTAAAATATAAAAATTAATAATTTGATTAAGAACATCATTTCTATCTTTAATATCTGTCGTTTCTAGCAATCTTTGTTTTTCGCTAATTGTAAAAGGACATATCATTGCCAGTGAATTAATTAACTGGGAGGGCTCTACTTTTTCAACTATCTTCCAGTCCGTAATTAGTTGATGTTTCTCAAAAAGCTTCTTTGTTTTATCAATTAAATCTATTGTATTTATATTGATCTTTTCCTCTTCACCAAAGTCTTTTGTAAAATCTTCATAGTCAACTTTGAATTTTCTATACAAGTTATTTGTATTAATTTCATTTTTAATTTTAAATCTAGTGATGCCTTTAAGGTTAATCAAGTAACGACCATCAGGCGTCGAGGAATGGTATTCTATGTAACCAACGCACCCAATAGAATACACTTCTGGCTTTCCATCTAAATCTTTTTTTAAATTCGATTGAACCATTCCTATTAAATTATCACCATCAATTGCATGCTCTGTCATTTGTTTGTACCTTGGTTCAAATATATTTAGAGGTAAAAGGGTTTTGGGGAAAAAAATTGCATTACTCAATGGGAAAATTGGTATTTCAGTTGGTAAATCTGATATGTTAAATTTTTTTTTCATTATTTATCTATTGAAAAACTTTAACATAAATAATAATTTAAAAAAAATATAAAAGCGGGTGTAGCTCAGTGGTAGAGCGAAACGTTGCCAACGTTTAGGTCGTGGGTTCAATTCCCTTCACCCGCTCCAAAAAAATGTTCTCAGGATTTAAAAAGGAAACAATTACTGTTGAAGACCAAGGTTTTGGAAAAGCGGAGATAGTTTGTAGACATGGAGGCAAAGGTGAGCCGTTGTTATTATTACATGGCAATCCTATGTCACATATCACGTGGCACAAGATAGTTGATGATCTAAAAGATAAATTTTATGTAGTTGCCTCTGATCTTAGAGGTTATGGTGAAAGCATTGGACCAGAAGAGGGTGGAGATAATCATATAAATTATTCATTCAGAGCAATGGCAAATGATCAAATATCTTTAATGAAGAAATTGGGTTTTGATGAATTTAAATTAGTTGGTCATGATAGAGGAGCAAGAACCTCACATAGAATGTGTTTAGATTTTCCAGAAAAAATAAAAAAAGTTGGAATATTTGATATTATGCCAAACAGACACATTTGGACTGTACAAAAGAAAAATTGGGCAATGTCAAAATGGCATTGGTTACTAATGATGCAGCCTTATGATTTGCCTGAAAAATTATTATCATCTGTTCCAGCAAAATATTATATGGAAAAAAAATTATCTAAAAGAGGCGCAACTTTAGAGTTTTGTAAGGAGACATTTGATGAATACGTCAGATGTTTTAATTATAAAACTATCAGAGCCTCATGCGAAGACTATAGAGCCTCACCATCTTGTGATCTTGATCATGATAATGAAGACTTTGAAAAAAATAACAAAATTAAATGCCCAATTTTTGTACTATGGGGTAATAGAAGTGATACTGGAAAAGTTTGGGGGGACGTGTTAGATGTTTGGCAGAATTATAGTGATCAACAAGTTCAAGGAGAAGGATTAGATTGTGGTCATTATTTACAAGAAGAACAGCCAAAAAAAGTTTTAGAATGGTTTAAAAAATTTTTATAATGAGTGATTTATCTAAAAAAAAATGCATACCGTGTTCTGGTGAGATTCCTGCTTTTACACAAGAGCAAATTAATGAATTTAAAACTAAAGTAGAAAATTGGAATATAATGAAAAATGACAAAGGTCATTTCTATCTATCAAAAGATTTTAAGTTCAAAAATTTTGAAACAAGTTTAAATTTTATTAACAAAGTTTCACAAATTGCTGAAGACGAGAACCATCATCCTGACTTAAAGTTCGGATGGGGATATGCTAATATTATTATTATGACACATGCTATAAATGGGTTAGCTGAAAGTGATTTTGTCTTGGCGGCTAAGATCGACGAAATTAGTGTTTAAAATTTCTTATTCCTGTAAACACCATTGATATGCCAGCTTTATCAGCTGCATCAATAACTTCTTGATCTCGTATAGATCCGCCCGGTTGAATTATAGATTTAACACCTGCCTGGATAAGATTTTCAATACCATCGGCAAACGGAAAAAAGGCGTCTGAAGCCGCAGATGATCCTGCGATTTCTTTTGGAAAAAATTTTAAAGCATTTTTACATGCAATTTCGGCAGAACCAACCCTGCTAGTTTGGCCTGCTCCAACACCTAGAGTTTTATTATCTTTAGTAATAACGATTGCATTTGATTTTACGTGTTTGCAAACTTGATTTGCAAACAAAAGATTATCAATTTCTATTTCTGTTGGTTTTGCTTTGGTTACAATTTTTAAATCTTTTTTTGTTAAAGATGAAAAATTCTCATCTTGAAGGAGAAAGGTCTTTTGCATAAAAGCTACTGAAAACGACGGGCTATTTTCTACCAACTCATACTCTAAAACTCTAAGGTTTTTCTTTGATGATAATATTTTTTTTGCTTCATCACTAACCTTTGGTGTTAATATCACCTCATAGAAGGTTTTTACAATTTCAGTGGCAATGCCTTCGTCAATACTATAATTGAACGCCACAACCCCTCCAAATGCGCTTGTAGGGTCACCTGAGAGAGCATTTAGATAGGCTTTTAGTCCATTTGTATCTGAAGCACACCCGCAAGGGTTATTATGCTTAATTATGGCACAAACTTTACTTTGTTTGTCAAAGTCATTTACTAGTGAATAGGCATTAAATGAGTCTAAATAGTTATTATGACTAAGCTCTTTTCCTTGAATTTGATTTAAATTTGAGAACCCTTTTTTATTATTAACAATTTCAAATACTCGACTTTCTTGATGAGGGTTTTCACCATATCTAAGTTTTTGTAAAATTTTACCAGGAATAGTTTTTTTATCTAAAAACTTAATACCATTTTGTTCTGACATCCAATTCGATATCAAGCTGTCGTAATAAGCTGTTTCGCTAAATGTAATAGCTGACATTTTTTTTCTAAACTCTATGGATGTCGAACCTTTATTTTTTTCAAATTCTTTTAAAAATTCATCATAGTATTTTGGAGAAGGTAGTACGGTTACATGTTTGAAGTTTTTTGAAGATGATCTAAGCATTGATGGACCTCCGATATCAATATTTTCGATCATTTCTTCAAATGATACGTCGCCTTCTAATAATTTATTTTCAAATGGGTAAAGATTAACAATTACAAGGTTGATTTCACTAATTTGATTTTCTTTCATTTGATCTTGATGATTTTTTTTATCAATATCTCCTAACAAGCCACCGTGTATTTTAGGATGAAGTGTTTTAACTCTGCCTTCTAATATTTCAGGTGAACCGGTGTATTGAGAAATTTCAGTGCACTCAAAACCCTTATCTGTTATGAATTTAAAGGTCCCACCTGTACTTATAATTTCAACATTGTGCTTTTTTAAAGCATCAAGAACGGTCTCAAGGTTTGTTTTGTCTGAAACTGAAATTAAAGCTTTAGTAATTTTATTCATTGGATGATTTCTTATAGTCTATTAATTAGTTTTTTCCAAAGCCCAGTTAATGTTATTCACCTTATCTTTCAAAGTGCCTTCAACAAGAATACATTTTGACTCTAAAATTTTGTCATAAGAAGCGAAATAAAGACTATCTTCGATTTTTACAGGATGGGATGATTTAAATCTCCAGCCCTGATTATCCACACTTAATAATATATCTCCACCTTGAGTTTGTATAAGTTTACCCTCAGGTGTGACGTGAAATCGAAGAGAAAAATTTAGGAAAGCCAAATCTTTTTTTGCAACAATTATAAGTTCTTCTCCAGTCAACTTATTTTCATTTTCATGAATAACTATTTTTCTTTCATACATCGTATTATACTTTTTTTGATAACCATTATGGCCAGAAATAATAGAAATAGTATCTTTGTCGGTGTTTAAATCTTTTTTATAAACTTTTAATTTTTGTATAAGAGAATTTCCATAAAATGTTCTGACCAGTGGGTTTTTTTGAAATAAGCAGGAAGAAGTGTCATTTATTGTTAATGCAGAATGTGCTGCTGTAGTCTGACTTAGATATGGTAAATCACCACTAAAATTGTGAGCAGACCCACAATTTGAAATTATTTTTTTTCCATTATAAAGAAATTCAAAAGATAAACATCCTGCTTGGTAATTCTGTGAATTTAAATCAGACGGTGGATCATTGGCATCGACAGCTATTTCAAACTTTTTAATTTTTGAAATTAAGTAAGAATGAGTTTTTGTTTTTTTATCGAATTTATAGTTTTTGGCTTTTAAAAATTTATTAAATTCAGTGGCATCTCTATTTTTAGCCCCATTAAATAGTGGGAGAAAATTATTTGATAGTAATAATCCTTTATAATTATCACCAATTTTTTGAATATATTGGTCTAAAAATTCAGGTACAGTATTTTGTGAGAAGATTAAAAATTCTCTAACTAAAATTAAATGGTGCAATAACCAAAATTGATCTTCTGGGTTTTTACTTTCAACAAAGCCATTGCGATCAATAATGTTTTTAATCTCACTTGATAAATTCTTTATCGTACTTTGAAATAATTTTTGGTTACCTTCAAAGGTAACACTAACTAAAATTAAAGAAGCAAGGACGAGTATTTTTTCTAATTTGTTATGTATAAATGTAAGGTTTCGATTTAAGTGAAGAGCTTGTTTTACAATATTATTTGTTATAGTCGCTCTAAAAACCATATCATTGTTTCTTATTGTAAAATGAGAACAACATATCCAAAAAATTAATCGATTGGCTGTGATAAGATGGTTCCAATTTTTTTCATTATAATTTTGATTTTTTGTTAACCATTCAACTATGATATTTTTAGCAAGTATTTTATGATTTTTTATATCGAGTTGAGATAACCAAGAAAATTTATGAAGCTCCGATAAATGTTTTTCTCCAATATTATCAAGTTTCCAAATATTTTTTTGAAATCGCTTAATCAATTCGATTCTTTTATTATTTTTATCTTCGAGTTCTAAAAGTAAAGGAACGTTATTCATGTCATAACTTCTAGACGGAGGAGTAACCTTTAAACTATTATTATAATATTGTGTGGTAAAATATATTTTCCTCACTTTCTCTAAAAAAAGATTAAATAATGAATAAATAAATAACCTAATGAATCTAAGATTCATTTATTGCTTTCTTAAATTTTTAATATTTTCAGAAATATTATTTTCACCTTTAAAGATAGTTGTTCCTGAAACCAAAATATTTGCACCTGCTTTTATCGCTAGTGGTGCAGTTTTAAAATCTATACCACCATCAATCTCAATATCGATATTAAGATTTTCACTTTTAATTTTAGATCTGAAAAATTTCACTTTTTCCAAAACTTTTGGCATAAATTTTTGCCCTGCAAATCCAGGGTTAACGCTCATAATCAAAATTAAATCAATTTCTTTAAGATAATTTTCTATAACAGTGCTTGGAGTTTCAGGATTTAATGAAATACCAACTTTTTTTCCACAGGATTTTATAACACCGATAGTTCTTTGAATATTGTCAGTTGCTTCAGGATGAAACGTTATGATGTCAGCACCTGCATTAGCATAATCTTGAATATATTTTTCCACTGGAGATATCATTAAATGAACATCAAATGGAAGTTTCGAGCATTTTCTTATTTTGCTAATTACTGGAGGTCCAAAAGTTAAATTTGGAACGAAATGGCCATCCATAACATCAATATGTATTAAATCAGCTCCTGAATTGTTTAGTTTCTCAATTTCACTACCAATTTCACTGAAATCACAGGATAGAATTGATGGAGAAATTTTGATTTGGTTCATAATTATCTTTTAACTTATTTTGAAAATTTGAAAAATTCTTTTTAAGAACCAGTGGCTAAAATTATATCGATTAAGACTGTAAATAGCATGCAAGTTGCAATAAATAAGCAAACGTGAAGTGAATAGTAAATCATTACTAATTTGTCTCGAAAATTTTTTGATTTTATAATCATAAGCTCTCTATTTTTTTCTGACTTATTTTTAAAATCATATGATAGCATCCAAAAATTATTTGAATTCAATCTGTTATCTATATAACCTATCTTCATAATATTTTTTTTGATAAATTGTATGACTAAAACTAATACGAAAATACAAAACAAAATTTTTATCATTTAAAATACTATTTTATTACGAAATGAATGAAAAAAAAACTATTGAATTATTTACAAAAAAATCTGGTGATTTCGTATCGTCAAATTACATTTGTCTAAATGAAAATGATTTAGTTGTAGATGCTGTAAAAAGAGCCGTTGATCAAAACAAAGAAACAATTCTTGCCCAAAATAAAAATGACGAAATTATTGGCATCGTAACACTTAAAGATATTTTTAAAAAATTTGTTCCAAAATTTGGTCAAGAAATCAAAGTCAAAGATATCATGACTTCACCAGTAATTTATGTAAACATCAGTGATTTACTTTTTCATGCAGTAGGAATAATGAGAAAAAATAATTTTACTCATATTCCTGTCATAAATGATTACAGCAAAGAAGTTATTGGTATTTTAAATTTATCAGATGCATTGTCTGCTGAGTTAGGTAATACCATATCGCATATTGATTCACTGACTCAGGATGAAAATGATATTCAAGGATTGATCAATATTAAAAAATACCAACCAATCTTAGTTGAGAATCTACTGCAGCAAAATGTAGCCCCAGGTGATATTGCTTATCTGTTAAGTTTTTTAAATAATTTAATTTATTTAAGATCAGTTAATATTGCAAAAAAAGAAATATCACAAAAATTTAAAAATTTTACTGTTCCAAATTTTAGTGTCATTACCATGGGATCTGGCGGAAGAATGGAAAGCTTTTTACATCCTGATCAAGACAATGGGATCATTTATTCTGGAGATGAAAGTAAAGAAACGGATTTATATTTTGAAGAACTTTCAAAACATTTTACAAAAATTTTAGACGATTGTGATATTCCATTTTGTAAAGGTAACCTTATGGCTTCAAACCCTCTTTGGAGGCACAGTCTAAATGGTTGGAAAAGCCAGCTTGAAGACTGGACTAAAAATTTATCACAACAGTCCATGCGTTATATTGAAATGTTATATGATTTTAGATCGGTGTATGGTGATGCTAGTTTAGCGCAAGATTTAAGAAAATTTTTATTAAATGTTTTAGATAATAAGTATCTCCAAAAGTTTATGTATAAAAATGAAGAAAATTCTGATGCAGGACTAAATATATTTGGAAACTTTGTTTTAGAAAAAGATGATGAAGAAAATAAAGGTTTATTTAACCTCAAACATACAGGAACACTCCCCCTAGTAGAGTCTATAAGACTTTACTCTGTTAAGTATCAAATCGAAGAAATTTCAACGCAGGAACGTTTAGATAAATTAAAAAGCTTAGATGTCTTTACTGAAAACGAGTTTGATTTTTTTAGTAATGCACACAAATTTTTATCTTTAATCCTATTAAAAAATCAGTTTGAAAGAGCTAAGCAAAATCTATCAGTGCGAAACTATATAGATGTTTATAAACTTACAGACAGAGAAGTTAGAATGTTAAAAATGTATTTAAAAAGAATTAAAAAACTTAAAGATAAGGTTAGGGTAGATTTTAGTGAGGAATATTTTTAGTCCAATTAAGAAGTTAATAAATATTGAATTTGTAAATAAGATTGACATATCTGACGTTACTTTTTCTGTATTTGATACCGAAACTACAGGCCTTAATTATAACAATGGTGATAAAATTATTTCAGTATCAGGTGTAAAAGTGCAAAATTTTCAAATTGATACAGAGGGAAAATTAGATGAATTTTGCGATCCAATGATTGAGATTACACCTGAGAATGAACAGATACACCATATTTCAAATAGAATGGTTAGGGGCAAACCTAATATTTATGATTTAGAGAGTAAGTTCAGAGGTTTTTTTAAAAGGTCTGTATTAGTTGCGCATAATGTGAAATTTGATTGTAATTTTTTAATTAGTAATCTTTCTCATACTAAGCTTGAGAGTCGAATAAGAGAGGCGGTAAAGTTAGATACTGTTTTATTTTCTGCGGGTGTTTATCCTGATTTAAAGAGCTACGAATTATCCGTACTTTGTGATGAACTAAATATAACCCATCATGATCAGCTCAGGCACTCCTCTTTAGGAGATTCAATTATTACTGCAAGATTGTTCATTCATTTATTAAAAAAATCTAAGGTGCAAAATATTAAAGAGATTTTAAATATTTCAAAATTTGGTCAAAAGGTTTTATTGAATAAAACTATTAATAATTAATTATTTATTGAATAAATTTGATAGCGATCTTGCAATTTCACTTTCAAGAGGAAATGATAGCATCCCCATAACTGAATAGCCTAATAAATAAGGCATAACATAAAATCTAAACATATAAAAAAACCATGCAACATATAATGGAACAAGTGGTTTGATTAGAAAAGATGGTGTAACTCTATCAAACATTTTAATAAATGGATTGGTTAATTGGACAAAGACTTTCATAAAAAAGAAATTACTATCTTCCTTTTGAAAGATGTTCATGGCAACTCGGCCAATTAAGGTCCACATAATTAAACCTAAAAAGTAGTCTATTAAAATTACAATTGGGGACATTTAAAATAACACGGGCGATACTATAAAATATCGCCCGTGAGTAAATAGTTATTTAGTGTGAATGACCTATAGGACAGTCTTTCCTGAAGGTATTCTCACTTCGTCGACCATTGCTTGTGTTTTCGCATCTGGTTCAGGAGTCATTAAACTCACTACAACCATCGAAATCAAGCAAACAGGTGCACCAATTAGACCAAATCTTAAATGGTCAATTCCAAGAATTGGAGGCTGGCCCATGAATGCAGGAGCTACATAAATTAGATATGCAGTTCCAGCTCCAAGTCCAAGTAACATTCCTGCTATTGCACCTTGTCTAGTTGCTCTCTTCCACCATACTCCAAGAACTAATGGGAAGAATAGTCCTGACATTGCAAAGTCGAATGCCCAGGCTACTGATCCTAATATTCCTGTAAGTCTCATTGATGCGATGTAGGCACCAAAAGCGCCTGTCACAACAAGTAGAATACGAGCTACGATTAACCTCTTAGCAACGTCTGCTTTCGGGTCTACTATTTTGTAGTAAACGTCGTGAGACAGAGCGTTAGAAATTGCAAGAATTAATCCATCCGCTGTAGACATTGCAGCAGCCATACCACCGGCAGCAACTAGTCCAGAAATTACGTATGGTAATCCTCCCATTTCAGGTGTAGCTAAAACGATCACGTCACCTCTCATGAACCATTCGTTCAATTGAAGTATTCCATCACCGTTAAAGTCAGCTATGTAAGCTTGTTTCACCGCAATCCATTCTTTAACCCAAGCAATAGACTGTACATCAGCAATTGACTTACCGATAATACCAGTCGCTAAGTTTGGATCTAAGATTGAGATTTTAGCAAGTGTCGCTAAAGCTGGTGCTGAGAAGTACAACAAGAAGATAAAGAATAGTGACCAAGCCACTGATCTTCTAGCTGATTTCACACTTGGAGTAGTGAAATATCTCATCAAGATGTGTGGTAAAGAAGCAGTTCCTACCATCATACAAATTGCAAGTGAGATAAATTTCCAAGCAGCCATTCCGCCTTCAGCAACGCCAGAGTGTGATACAGAGATAGATTTTAATCCACCTGGTACACCAGCTGATTTTACTGCTGCAGCAGAGTTTTTAACTAGACCATATTGTTGTTCAAGCTCACCTAATCTAGCAACTTCATCTCCCAACATAAACTGTGGGAAGAATCCGAAACCAAACTTATTTGATAACCAGAAGATTGGTAATAAATAAGCTATGATTAGAACGATATACTGAGCAACTTGAGTCCAAGTCACGGCTCTCATTCCACCTAACATAGAACATAATAAGATACTTACTAATCCTACCCATACACCTAATTCAAAAGGAATTCCTAAGAATCTAGATGCAATTGTACCTGTAGCGTTAATTTGAGCTGTCACGTAAGTGAACGATGCTAAAACTAATACTAACACGGCACAGGCTCTAACGAAGTTTCCACCGTATCTAGTTCCGATAAAATCAGGAACTGTGTAGCAACCAAACTTTCTTAAGTATGGTGCTAATAGTGAAGAAACTAGAACGTATCCACCTGTCCATCCAACTAGGAATGCCATATAAGTGTAACCACCGTAGAAGATACCTCCTGCCATTGCTACGAAAGATGCACCTGACATCCAGTCAGCTGCCGTTGCCATTCCGTTAAATACGGTTGGCACTTGTCTTCCTGCAACGTAGTAAGCATCGGCCTGCATTGTTCGTGATAAAATTCCGATCAACGCGTAGATTGCGATGGTAAATACTAAGAATAGGATACCAATTGTTTTTGCTGATACACCATTAGCTTCTAATAGTGCCATCAACAAACAAAATACTAAAAATCCACCAGTATATGTACCGTAGATTTTAGGTAAGTTGTCAATAAAGTTACCTTTAAACATTAGTCGTCCTCCCCATATCCATGCTCTTCGTCAATTTTATTTTGACGGCCAGATGACCAAAAAATTAAAATGACGAACGCACCTAAAGAACCCTGTGCACACATGTAGTATGCTAATGGGTAACCAAGGAACGAAGCATTGTTAAGAGAACTTCCAAACATAAAGATAACGATTGAGAAAAAGAACCATATCGCCAATGTTAAAAACATCAGAGACTTGGTTTTTGCCCAATGCGCTTCGGCTTTGTTTGCCATATTTTTTCTCCCTTTGATTGTTAAGTTATAACTTGGATCAGAATACTACTTACTGAGCTTTAAAAATCTAGTGTAACGTCTTACCAAAAATCATTATTTGGTGGTATATTTTTGCACCGCAAAACTATATATCGTTATAAAATTAAAAAAATGAAATTTAAAATTGAAGATATAAAAAAAGGATTTGATGCAACAAAAGAGTACCTTCTTCATCCAATTGCCGCTTTGTTTCAATCAAAAAAAATTTCTAATAATAAAGAATTAGCCCAATACATAAGAAACGAGTCTGCAAAAGTTGTTCAACAAACATTGTATGAGTATGTAAGAAATAGAATGGGCACACTCTATGTAAAGATGCATGATGATCAAAAATTTATAGACTCTTTAAATATTGCTACGTGGAATATTTATACAGTCGCACTTCAGGACCTAACTTTATATTCACATTCTGTAATTGAAAACCTTTATAAAAAAGAATTTAGTAATTTAGAATTAGAAAATTTTTACAAAGATATTTTAGATGCTGAAATTGAAAAAGGTTTAAAGCAAGAACTTCTAGATGATAAAATTAAAGAGTTTCATTTAAGATTACAAAGTATTGACTTGAAATCTTTTTTTCAAAACAAACCATTTAAAGAAAGTTCACTTGCTTTGTACTATTGGGCTCCGATAGCAGACGAATTAAAAAAACAGGATCGAAATATTGTTCTTAATTCAATTCATCTTAAGTGGAAAAATATTGAAAAAGAGTTCTCTAAATTATTAAATTTTTAATTTATTTCTGACCATAATCATCAGATAAAGAAACAACTTCTTTATCAGACTCAGTTGACAGCTCCAGTTTGTAAGCAAGAAACCATGTGTAACCAACAAAGAAAGCCCAAAATAATATTTGCCATACCCAAATAGAAGGCAAACCAAATGACCAGGTCGAAGGATCATCTGGAATTCCAAACAGGCTATTTCCTGTAGAAGCTCCTGGTCCAAATCCAAATAATATTAAAAAGGCTCCTAGTGTTAAAGCGGTCACCATTAAATGACGATTAGAGTGGGCAATACCCGCTTGGTCCTCAATATAATCAAAATATTTTTGACGATGAACTCGGTCTATTGGATTTTGTTTTATATAGGTAACTCCAACCACTAGGCCTAAATTTACCACTAACGCCCAAACTGATGAATGAATTGTAAGTGGCCATGGCCCCCACGGCAAAAATTTACCTAATATTAAATGACCCGCTGGATCTGTAAGAATTAAAATAAAAAAACTTCCTATTAGCCCTGACAAAACCGCTTCTTTGGTAAACCAGGGTACATAACAAATGGCAATCAACGGAATTAACATCTGAGCAGCAAGTGAAATAGAAAAACTATTTAATACCCAGATTATCTTATCAGCAAAAGTTACAAGTATTAGGGATAGTATAGCTATTAATAGAATAGACAATCTCGTTACCAATATTTCAGATTGAGGCGAAGCCTTAGGGTTAAATATTTTTTTGTATACATCTCTAGAAAAAATACCAGCCGTTGTTGAAATGAAAGCGGCTGCTGTTGATTGAAGAACTGCAAATGCGCTTATGACTAAAATTGAAAATAACCATGGCGATGTTTCTTTTATTGTCATGCCGTAATTTGCAAATAAATTTAAATCAAAATTATTTTTTTCAATATTCTCTGATAAAAATTTAGAAACATTTATTCCCACATCATTCACGATTGAATTTGACCCAAGAATATGTGCGCTAACACCCACAAAGGTAACAAAAAATATTAAGATAAAACCTATTAAAAAAGTAGTAACCCAAACTTGTTGACTTGCAAAAGGTTTAGGACTTTCACTTGAAAAACACCACATCGAAAAAGCAGGTGAACAAAAAATACCAATTGTTGAAACAACAAATCCAAATATTAAAGTTCCAGACCAGTTTATTTTTTCATCTTCTAAATTATAACCAGAGCCAGAGTTTATAATTTCAGGAATATAAAATAATGATATTGTATTTGCTTCACTACTTTCTTTTAATTGAGATAGTTTAGCTAAAGTTTGGTTTAATGACATAAAACCTCCGGATAGATTATAGGAGATAAGACCTAAAATAATTAAACCAAAAATTATGATTATAAATTTGAATGCATTATTATGCGCAACTGAATTAGTCCCGCCCAAACCAACATAAATACAGATGATAAGTCCTATTACCCATGATGAAATCACAGGGCTTAATAAATTTTCTGTAATGATGCTAAGTAGTTTTCCGCTTAAAGACAATTGAAGTCCAACAAATGGAATAATAAAAAAAATTGAGATTAAAATAATGATGTATTGAAATAATTTACTTTTAAAATAGTCGCCATACATTTCTGCCGGAGTAATATAGCCAAACCTTTTACTTAAAACCCACTGTTTCTTCATAAAAAATATACTTACTATTGATGTTATAATTACAGTGAATGCGAGATAGGAACCCATAAAACCTATATCTAGATTTAAACTTGACTGGCTAAAAAAATTTACATTCGTGATCAAGATCGATGTAATTGCAAAAATAAAAATAAAAAAACTTAACTTTCTCTTACCAATTAAAAAGTCAGAGACATTTTGCTCAGAACTTTTAAATTTCCACCCTATTGCAATAGATGCTATCCAAAAAATTGATAAGAACCCAAATATCCAATAATTCATATTAATTACTTTTTTATTAGTTTTGATTAATATCTTTTAGTTAAAAAACCAGCAACATATAAACTTTTATTTTGATGAATACAGCATTTCATTATAATTAAGAAGAATGTCCAATAACTTTGATGATTTAGCTAAAATAGCTTTAAATGAGGCTTCATCTAGAAAACAAAACCTATCTTTGGGTGAGTTAGAAAATAAATTAAAGGAGCTTAACGAAACTATAAGCAGGTATCCTGTTCCAATTTCAAAGTGTGATGCACAGTTTAACGCGCTATTAGAGCAAAGAGAAAATGTAATGAAAGAAATTACTAAGTTAATGCAAACTCAAAAAGAATATGGAGGGCCCGAAGGCCCTGAACCAACTCGTTATGGAGATTGGGAAAAAAAAGGAATTGTTTCCGATTTTTAACTATTTATTTAATCTATTATCGACTAAACTTTGTACTACTGAAGGATCAGCTAAAGTCGAGGTATCTCCTAAATTGCTATAATCATTTTCAGCAACTTTTCTTAAAATTCTTCTCATAATTTTACCTGATCTTGTTTTCGGTAAACCTGGAGTAAAATGAATTAAGTCTGGAGTTGCAAGTGGTCCAATATTTTTTCTTACCCATTGCTTTAATTCTTTGGTTAATTCATCTGAACCTTCTTCTCCTGCATTAAGTGTAACATAACAATATAGTCCGTTACCTTTAATGTCGTGAGGATAACCAACTACAGCAGCCTCTGCTACTTTTGGATGAGCAACAAATGCACTTTCTATCTCTGCAGTTCCAAGATTGTGACCTGATACAATAATCACATCATCTACTCGACCTGTGATCCAGTAATATCCATCTTTATCTCTTCTACATCCATCACCAGTAAAATACATTCCGTCAACGGTTGAAAAGTATGTATCAATAAATCTTTGATGATCACCATAAACAGTTCTCATTTGACCTGGCCAAGAGTCTTTCATGCAAAGTCTTCCTTCACAAGCTCCTTTCAGTTCGTTTCCTTTATCGTCAACAACAGCTGGCTGAACACCATAAAATGGTTTTGTTGCAGAACCAGGTTTTAAATCTATCGCACCAGGTTGGGCTGAAATTAAAATTCCACCCGTTTCTGTTTGCCACCAAGTATCAACAATTGGACATCGAGAGTCACCAACAACCTTGTGGTACCATAACCAAGCTTCTGGGTTAATAGGTTCTCCAACTGATCCTAAAACCTTAAGAGATTTTCTACTTGATCTTTTTACTAGAGCTTCTCCTTCTCTCATTAAGGACCTTAATGCTGTTGGAGCAGTATAGAAAATATTTACTTTATGTTTATCAATAACATCCCAGAATCTTCCTGCATCAGGATATGTCGGTACTCCTTCAAATACTAATGTTGTAGCACCATTCGATAATGGGCCGTACACAATATAGCTGTGTCCTGTTACCCATCCAACATCTGCAGTACACCAATAAATATCTCCTTGTTTATAATTAAAAATATATTCATGTGTCATTGATGCATAAACTAAGTAACCACCTGTAGTATGAAGAACACCTTTAGGTTTTCCAGTAGAACCCGATGTATAAAGAATGAATAAAGGATCTTCAGCATTCATTTCTTCTGGCTCACATTCAGTAGATTGGTTTTGTACTAAGTCGTGGTACCAAACATCTCTTCCTTCAACCATGTTTACATCAGCACCAGTATGTTTAAGTACAATACATTTTTTTATAGACGGACATGATTGTAATGCTTCATCAGTTGTACCTTTTAAAGGAATAGATTTTTTACCCCTAACTCCTTGATCAGCTGTTATGATATATTCAGAGTCACACCCTTGAATTCTTCCAGATAGTGAGTCTGCAGAAAAACCCCCAAAAACAATTGAGTGAACTGCTCCAATTCTCGCACAAGCCAACATTGCATAAACTGCAGCCGGAACCATTGGCATATATATTGTAACCCTATCTCCTTTTTTAACACCAATTTCCTTCATTCCATTTGCTAATTTACAAACTTCATTCTTTAATTCTTGATATGTTACTTTGCTATCTACAGTTGGTTCATCACCTTCAAAAATTATTGCAGTATCATTTGCTTTATGCGGTAGGTGTCGATCAATACAATTATATGAGACATTTAGCGTTCCATCATAAAACCATTTAATATCAACTTTGTTTTTACTGTAAGTTACATCTTTAATTTTAGTATAAGGTTTAATCCAATCAATTCGCTTCCCTTCTTCTGCCCAAAAAGCTTCATTGTTTTTAACGGACTCATTATATTTTTTTTCATAGCCTTTTTTATCTATCAAAGCATTTTTTGACCAGGATGATGGAACTTTAAATATCTTTTCCCCGCTTGATTTTTGACTGGTTTTTTTTACAGATTTCTTTTTTTTAGAAACTTTTTTCTTCTTCGCTTTTTTTACAGATTTCTTTTTTTTAGAAACTTTTTTCTTCTTCGCTTTTTTTACAGATTTCTTTTTTTTAGAAACTTTTTTCTTCTTCGCTTTTTTTACAGATTTCTTTTTTTTAGAAACTTTTTTTTTCTTTCTTTTTTTTGCCACTGTGCCCCCTTAAATTTTTTTTAAATTTTACCCAACTTACATATTATTTTCCAGCTTTTAGAGTCTATTGGCATCACTGAAAGTCGGCTTTGCTTTATCAAAGCTAGGTTAGAAAGCTCTTTGTTTTGCTTGATATTTTCTAAAGTTACTGGAGATTTTAATTTTTGTTTAAATTTTAATTGCACCGCAACAAATCTTTTTTCTTTATCCGTTGGATCTATGAAGTGTTCTTTGATGACCTCTACAACTCCAACAATTTCTTTTCCAATATTAGAATGATAAAAAAAGCATAAGTCACCTTTCTTCATTGCCTTAAGATTATTTGCTGCTTGATAATTTCTCACGCCATCCCAAACTGTTCCTTTTGATCCTGACTTTTTTTGTTGATCAATTGACCACACATTTGGTTCAGATTTTACTAACCAATAATTTTTCATAGAATTAATCCTGTACCTTTCATGAAAGGCGCTTTTTGATCTAATGGCCATCTTGGTTGTGAAATTATTTTTAAGTTGGGTTTTTTTCCAGCTTCGTAATTTTGTAGTCCTGCCCAGGCAATCATTGCAGCATTATCAGTGCATAAATTTAATGGTGGAAAGTGCGTATTAAACTTTAATGTAGAAGAAACTTGTTTGATCGTTTTTCTTATTGATTGATTTGACGCCACTCCTCCAGCTACGACAAAATTTTTATTTTTAACTTTTTTATGTCTTTCTAAAAACATTTCAATCGCTTTTTTACATTTTACTTTTAAAATTTCATTTATTGTTTTTTGAAAAGAAGCGGCCAAATCATATTTATCTTGTTTTGATTTAATATTTTTGGATGAATGCAGCACTGCAGTTTTTAAGCCAGCATATGACATATTGCATCCTGATTTATGCAAAATAGGTTTTGGTAAATCAAAACTATTTTCATTTCCAAATTTTGCAAATGTTTCAATCTTAGGACCACCAGGAAATTCTATTCCTAAAATTTTAGCAGTTTTGTCAAACGCTTCACCTAATGCATCATCTATTGTGGTGCCTAATCTTTTATATTTTCCCACTCCTTCAACCGATAAAAATTGTGAGTGACCACCAGATATTAATAATAATAAGTATGGAAATTTAATAGGTTTGATTAAACCCATAGTAAGTGCATGACCCTCAAGGTGATTAGTCCCAAAAAAAGGTTTTTTTAAAGCGCTTGCGATTGTTTTGCCGGCGGTCATCCCTACCATTAGACAAACCAAAAGACCTGGACCCGCAGTACAAGCCACACCATCTATTTGATAAATGCTGACTTTACTTTTTTTAATCGCTTTTTTTATAATAAGGTCTATTTTTTCAGAGTGGGCTCTTGCTGCTAGCTCGGGTACAACACCGCCAAATTTTTTGTGAACTATCTCTTGGCTAGATACAACATTGGATAGTATTTTTACTTTTTCATTTTTTGACTTTTTCACTAATGCAGCGGCTGTTTCATCACAACTAGTTTCTATGCCTAAAAAAATTAAATCCTTTTTCATTAACTATGCTCGTTATTAGAATTTTGTCTTGATTAGAACAATTTACACGTATATTTCAAAATTAACATGGATGTATTTAACAAATTTTTTGTTCTTTTGACTAATGTTTGGAAGGAAGGTGTATCTGGAGCGAGTTTTACAGATATAATAATCGCTTTATTTGTTTTTTTTATTTTTCTTCTTTTAAGAAGTTTTGTTTCAAGATTTATTGTAAAAAAAATTGAAATTTATGTGTCTAAAAGCACAAACAATTTTGATAATAGTTTGACCACTTCTCTTGAGGGTCCAATAAAATTTTTCCCTGTTGTATTTGGTTTCTTCTTCGCGTCTACTTTTTTAAACCTTGATGGCAGATCTGCAATTTTCATAGAAAACTTGAATAGATCGTTAGTCACAATATTAATTTTTTGGTTTATTCATCAGTTAATTTACCCTGCTTCATTACTAATTAAGAGTATTGAAGAAATTCTTTCTAGAGATTTGCTAAATTGGATTTTAAGAGCGCTTAAAGTTTTAATAGTAATTTTAGGCTTTGCAGCAACGCTAGAAATTTGGGGCATTAAAATTGGTCCAATTATTGCCGGCCTTGGATTATTTGGTGTTGCCGTTGCACTTGGTGTTCAAGATTTATTTAAAAATCTAATTTCAGGAATTTTAGTTCTAGTTGAAAAACGTTTTAAAGTTGGTGACTGGATTGTAGTTGAGGGAATAATAGAGGGCACAGTTGAAAATATCGGTTTTAGATCAACAGTTATTAGAAAGTTTGATAAATCTTTAGCTACAATTCCAAATTTTCAGTTTGCGGAAAAAGCAGTCATTAATCAAACTGAAACAACAAATCGTAGAATTGATTGGCTGATAGGTCTTGAATATAAAACAACTTCTGAACAGTTAGAAAAAGTAAGAAACAATATTTTAAAATATATTGAAAATAGTCCCGACTTTTTAATATCTACCAAAACTCCACACGCAGTAAATTTAAACCAATTTTCTGCAAGCTCTATAGATATAATGGTCAGATGTTACACTCAAACAAATAGCTATTATGAATGGTTAAAAGTGAAAGATAAGTTCATAATAGAAATTAAAAAAATTGTTGAGGATGCCGGAGCTTCTTTTGCTTTTCCATCTCAATCTATTTATGTTGAGAAATTTGATAAATGAATTCATTAATTATTTTAATTGATAATATTATTTATCTTTACTCGATTGTTTTAGTTATAAACATCGTTTTATCTTGGCTTACTACATTTGATATTATTAACATTAGCAACAGATTTGTTTATGCAGTTTTAGAAGCTAGTTATAAACTCACAGATCCTTTGCTTAATCCAATTCGTCGTGTGATGCCAAATATAGGTGGGCTAGACTTTTCTCCAGTAATATTATTTTTATTATTAGGATTTTTAAGAAACCTTTTAAGAGAATATGGACTAGGACTACTATGATAATTGATGGAAAAAAAGTTGCAGAAGAATTAAGAGCAAAAATTAAATCAGATATAAACAAGTTAACAGGTAATCAAAAACCTGGATTAACTGTAATTCTCATAGGCGAAGATGCTGCGAGTCAAATATATGTAAAAAATAAAGAAAAGTTTGCAAATGAAGCAGGAATTAATTCTACTGTTATAAGATTTGAAAGTAGCATTTCCGAAGAGGATTTAAAAAATCAAATTAGAAAATTGAACAATGATAATAATGTTCACGGTATTTTAGTTCAATTACCCTTACCAAAACATATTAATCAAAGAGACATCATTGAAACCATAGATCCTAAAAAAGATGTAGATGGATTTCATCCAATTAATGTTGGAAATTTGTCATCTGGTAACGATGCATTAGTGCCGTGTACACCTCTTGGCTGTTATTATTTAATTAAGAAAGCCGTACCGAATCTTAGTGGTTTAAATGCTGTTGTTATTGGAAGGTCTAATATTAACGGAAAACCAATGACACAATTACTATTAAAGGAAAATTGTACAGTGACTATCGTTCATTCTAAAACTAAAAATATTGAAGAAATTTGCTGTAGAGCCGACCTAATTATTGCTGCCGTTGGAATACCAAAAATGGTTAAAAGTAATTGGATTAAAAAGGATGCTGTTATTATTGATGTAGGGATTAATAGAATTGAGGTCGATGGTAAAAATAAAATTGTAGGTGATGTTGATTTTGACGAGGTGCAAAATAAAGTAAAAGCTATAACACCAGTTCCCGGTGGAGTTGGACCTATGACAATTGCATGTTTATTAGAAAATACCTTGAAAGCTTTTAATAAAATTTCGGGGAATGCTCCTCAATAGAGGAGCCCCCTTTATTGTATAGTCTTTCGACCGAATTCATTTAGAAAAATGAATTCATTTTAAGTATTTCAACTTAAAGTATACGGTAAATAAAACCGTTTCTTTAAATTTCAGGTGGTGACATAAACACCTCCTCCAAAAATTACTTAATCATCATTTTTTTTTAAAATCAAATTAGCTTAATTTTTTCTTTTCTAAAAAAAAATGAAATAAATTCATCAACATAATAAATATTTGATACTCAACTATTTGTTGCACAGTGAGTTTATTAAGTATTTTTGCGGTTAATTTTTTTAAATCTAAAAATTAAAATTAAATATTTGAATTTTCAGTAACTTAAAATTCTTTTAATTAAATTTTTTAGGTTTATTATATTGTAAATTTTTTTTTATAAATCTTCTCTACTCACACTAGTCTTTAACATTTTACTTTTTCTTAGTTTCAAGACTACGATTGCAATAGCAAGCAATAATATTGCACCAGACTCAAAGATTAGTACCGAGGCATCAATATCTTTTTTTTGTAAAATAATTAAACGAGCTAATGCAGTAATTGCTATGAATAAAGGATAAGTAAGCCTAATAGATTGATTACTCCAGTAGTTACCGACCATACCCATGACCTCTAAATAAATGAAAAGCAATAGTAAATCAGCTAGCTGAATAGTTTGAACTTTATACATTTGAATAATTTCAAGAGTAAATGCTAAAGATGTAGCAACCAAAACTATAGCTGCACCTGCTAACTGAATTCTTCTTATGAAATCTTTCATTTATTTCCTTAATAACTTACAGTGTTTCTTTATAAAATTCTCTACATTTTTTTTGTTAAAAGTTTTATTTTCCTCAAAACTTACTTTTTTTAGAGAGTATAAAGGGCTTTTTGAAATTCTTGATATAATTGAAATATTACCTTTGTAGAGCTTAAGTTTAATTTTTCCCTTTATCTTCGACCTTTTTTTGTCGATTATTTTTTGAATTTTGAATCTTTCTTTTGAATACCAATAACCATTATAAATTAATTCTGCATATCTTGGCATCAGCTCATCATTTTTGTGCATAGTTTCTTTATCAAGATTTACTGATTGGATAGCTCTATTTGCAAACAATAATACTGTACCGCCTGGTGTCTCATAGACACCACGAGATTTGATACCAATGAATCTATTTTCGACCAAATCAACTCTTCCAATTCCATTTTTGCCAGCAATATTATTTAGTCTATCCAAAAGTTTTGCTGGTGATATTTTTTTATTATTTAAACTTATTGGATCACCATTTTTATACTCCAAAGTAATAAAGGTTGGTCTATTAGGTGCTTTTTCTGGAGATACCGTTCTTTGAAAAATATATTCAGGGGCAGCTTTTTTTGGATCTTCTAAAACTTTTCCTTCAGTGGATGTATGCAATAAATTATCGTCAACTGAAAAGGGTGGAGCACCTTTTTTATCCTTAGGAACAATAATCCCATTTTTTTTTGCATATTTTATCAATGCTGTTCTTGAATTAAGATTCCAATCTCTCCAAGGTGCTATAACTTTTATATTCGGACCAAAATAATAATAACCCAACTCAAATCTTACTTGGTCATTCCCTTTTCCAGTTGCTCCATGAGAAACAGCCTGAGCACCAAATTTTTTGGCAATTTCTATCTGTCTTCTTGCAATTAATGGTCTGGCAATAGATGTACCCAACAAATATACTCCTTCGTAAAGTGCATTACCTCTTATCATTGGAAATACGTAGTCTTTTACAAATTTTTCTTTTAAATCTTCTATAATAATTTTTTTTACGCCTAATTTTTTAGCATTTGAATAAATTGCTTTTCGATTAATTTCTTGTCCTAGATCTGAGGTGTAACAAATAACTTCTGCTTTATATTTATCTTGAAGCCATTTTAGTATGACAGAAGTATCCAATCCACCTGAGTAAGCTAATACAATTTTTTTTATTTTTTTCATGTATTAGTTTTTGCAGTTTTTTCTTGCTGTATTATATGCGTCTGTAAATCCCATCATGGAATAAGTATCTCGAGTTTTATTTCCACGAGATGAAACACCTATGACTTGTGCCTTGTTTGCTTTTTTCATTGCTCTAATCATTTTTAACTCATCATCTAAGCTTGTCATCCATGCAAAGTTTCCTTTTGTTTCAAATTTGAATTGAGCGTTACCAACATTTACATTTACATCACTCTTTTTTTTAAAAGGATATCCATTAGTAACACTGATTTCATTTGAAACTCCGTCGTTTGGTCTAAAAGTTACAAATATTCTACTTTCAGCTCGATTTAGATTTGCAGGGGACATTTTGGTCGGCATTGTCACTGCAAAACAAATTTTATCTTTCCCTTTCCCAGAATACTGGCTTTCCCACATCTTGAATCTTTTTTCTATTTTAATTTCAGCATTCACGTTGTTCATGAAAAAAAGTGAAAATATTAAGATAGGTATTATTTTTTTTAAGGGCATGGATTTGAATATATTAATTGTACTTCGTTTATAGCTTGAATTACTTCATCATCAAGTTTGATTTCGTGGCTTTTTAAATTATTTTCTAATTGATCCATTTTCGTAGCTCCAATTATAACTGAAGTTACAAATGGTTGAATTTCACAAAATTTTATAGCCATCTGACATACATCTAGATTAAATTTTTTTGCAATTTTTATGTACTCTTTTATTGCCGGTTCAGAGTTAGGTGTTCTGTATCTTGGATATCTATCTCCGAAAAGTTTTAATCTAGTTCCGTCTGGTAATTTTCCATCTAAATATTTTCCACTTAGTGTTCCACTTGCTAGAGGGGAATAAGCTAGTAAGCCTACATTTTCCCTAATTGAAATTTCTGAAATTCCAACTTCATAACTTCTATTTAAAAGATTATAGGGATTTTGAACTGAAACTATTTTTTCTAAATTTTTCATTTCTGCGGTTTTAATAAACTCAAAAGTTCCCCAGGCAGTTTCATTAGAAAGACCGATAGTTTTAATTTTTCCCTCTTTAACAAAATCGGTTAGACAATTTAATGTTTCAAGAATTGGAGTGACATCATTTGAGTCTTTATGGTGATATTCTAAACCTGAAAAAACATTTAATGGTCGATCCGGCCAATGTAATTGATATAGATCGATGTAATCTGTATCAAGATTTTTAAGAGATCTATCTAAAGCAAATTGTATTTGTTTTTTATTTAATCTTGTTTCTTCTCCATTATCCCGAAACCAATCCATATTCGATCGTCCTACAATTTTATCTGCAATGACAAGTTTATCTCTATTTTTCTTTTTATTAATCCACTTTGAAATAATTCTACTTGTTTCACCTTGGGTGTTAGCACTGGGAGGAATTGGATATAATTCTGCAGTATCAAAAAAATTTACACCATAATCAAAAGCCATATCCATTTGTTGGAAAGCTTCATCTTGGTTATTTTGCTCTCCCCAAGTCATAGTTCCAAGACATATTGAACTAACTTTAATATTAGAATGCCCTAATTTTTTATACAGCATTAAAAATGTTTACCCCATGATCAAACAATTATAAATAAAAATTCTAATGTCTGAGCAAATTGCTATTTTAATTCAAATAATTCTTATAGATTTAGTTTTGGCAGCAGATAACGCTATCATAATTGGCATGCTCGCATCTAAATTCGATGCAAATATTAGAAAAAAAATATTTTTTTGGGGTATTACTGCTGCTGTTGTTTTAAGAATAATTTTTACATTATTAACTGCGTATCTTTTGCAAATCAGCGGACTACAATTAGTTGGAGGACTAGTTTTATTGTGGGTTGTCTATAAGCTATATATAGATGTAATTCAGAAAGAAGAAAAAAAAGAAGTTAACATAAACCCAAAAAACAAATCTTTAATAAGTGCAATTGGTACAATTGCTTTGGCAGATGTTAGTTTAAGTCTAGATAATGTTCTTGGCGTAGCTGGTGCCGCCAAACATCATTACGATCTTTTAATATTTGGTTTAGTGTTATCTATTATCCTTATGGCAACAATGGCAAATGCAGTTTCGAAATTAATAAATAAGTATGCTTGGATTGCTTGGCTTGGTTTGATTGCCATTTTATATGTTGCAATAGATTTAATTTACTCCGACTTAAAAACATTGATTTAAGGGGTTTTTGACACCTTGAAATTGTCACAAAATTTTCTCATATATATGTTAAGTTTATAAATAAAATTAAAAGGAGATTATGAATTTAAAAGATAGAATGGCCAGAGTTCAATCATCTGCAACGGTTGCAAATGATAGTGTTCATGAAGGTCTAAGAAGTTACATGCTAAAAGTTTATAACTTTATGGCATCAGGCATATTATTAACTGGTTTTGTTGCACTAGGTTTATTTAAGTTTTCTGTAGTGACTGATCAAGCCGGTAACATTGTAGGACTAACGTCTTTAGGAAATGCAATTTACTCATCAGCTTTAATGTGGGTTATAGCACTTGCGCCATTGGGCATTGTTTTTTACATGAGTTTTGGAATTAACAAAATGAGTGCACAAAGAGCTCAAACAGTTTTTTGGATTTTTGCAGCTTTAATGGGAGCGTCTTTATCATCAATATTTTTGCAATACACTGGCGCTAGTATCTCAAGAGTGTTTTTTATTACAGCAGGTACTTTTGGAGCTATGAGTTTGTACGGTTACACAACTAAAAAAGATTTAACTGGTTGGGGCTCGTTTTTATTAATGGGATTAATAGGAATATTAATTGCTTCATTAGTAAATATTTTTTTAAAATCACCAGCTGTTTACTTTGTTGTTTCCGTTTTAGGTGTTTTAATTTTTGTAGGCTTGACAGCTTATGACACTCAAAAAATTAAAAACATGTATTTTGAGAGTGATAGTACAGAAGTTTCATCAAAAAAAGCTGTTATGGGCGCCTTAACATTATATCTAGATTTCATTAATTTATTTATAATGTTGTTAAGACTTTTTGGTCAAAGAAGATAAGTTTTTAAAAACCCTAGTTCTAATAATAATCTTAGACTAGGGTTTTTTATTTGAGCATTTTTTTGAACAATACTTAACGTTCATCCAGTTTTTTTCCCATTTTTTTCTCCAAGTAAAAGTTCGGTTGCAAGTTTTGCAAATTTTTTCTGGAAGGTGCTCTTTCTTTTTCACTTAATTAAGCGAATATTTCTTTTGTACAAAACTGAGATGATATTCTTAATTTCGTCAGAATATTTAATAACTTTGCCATACTGATCTTTTAATTGATATTTTTGCCCAACTTTACTTTTTAAACTTTTTATAATTTGGAACAAAGGTTTCTCAGTTGCTTTTCTATAAATATCAAAACCAACAATGTTTTTATTTATAAAAATTGCATAATCTTTCCATTCTCCTTTTGAAACCATGGCTCCATATATATTTAAAATTTCTCCCAATTCTTTTTTGTTAAAAAAAATTTCTTCTTTAAAATTTTTATTTTTTATTAATTTAAACATTTATTTTATACTTTTTAATTAGATTGATTTGAAACATCATAAATATAAATGTGATTGGAATTATACCAAATACTTTAAATTTAACCCAGAAGTCTTCTGTTTGGGTTCTCCAAACAACCTCATTTAGGATAGCTAAAAAAATAAAGAAAATCATCCATCTTTTATTTAGTAACTCCCAGCCCCTTTCTTCAAGCTGGATAGAACTTTCCAATAAAGATTTTAGTAAATTTTTTTTAAGAAAAAAGCTTCCACAAAATAAAACAGATGCAAAAAGCAAATTCACAATTGTTGGCTTCATATAAAAAAATATTTTATTATCAAAATACAGAGTTAATCCACCAAACAAGGAGACTATCACTGCACTGATTATTGGAACTTTAGGAATTTTTTTTTCGACAAAATACAATATTCCAGTTGCTACTATTGTAGCTATTATTAGTGGCAGTATTGCCTCGGTCATTCCAAATTTTTTGTAATAAATAAAAAAAATTAATAACGGACCAAAGTCTGCTATAAACTTTAAGGTTGATTTATTCATGTGTAAAAAAATTTTATTATTATTTATTGTTCTATGTTTTCAGACTTCGCAGTGTATTTCAAGAGAATATAATTATGAGGCTTATGGTTTAAATTTAAATTTCTTAAATTTGAAGTTAAATATAAAGGATGGAAAGATTTATTCTATAATTCATAGCAAAGGTCTAGCTGGTCACTTTTTTAGTTTTGAAAATATAATTCAGACAACATATGATAAAAATAATTTAGAATATTATTTTAATTTAAAAAAAAAAAATAAAGAAAAAATTTACCAATTTAAAGTTAAAAATGGTGATATTGACTTGAGCAATATTAATCTCAATAAAGGTAAAAATTACAAATTAATAAAAAAAACAGATTTAAGAAATGTACTAGATCCATTAACAGCTGTAAGTGAAATTCTTTATAGTAATAAAATAGATGCTAAATGTAATTTTAAAAATAGAATATATGATGGCGATGATGTGTACGAAATATTTTTAACACCTGAAGAAAAAAATAAATCAAAAATTAAATTTAATAAAAAAGAATATAAAATTATTTTTGTTTGTAGACTAAATTATAAAGCAATTTCAGGACATAAATTTAAAAGAGAAAAAAAATTGAATTCAAGGTATTTAGATATTTATTTTTCAAAATTTAATAATAATGTATTGCCAACCTACTTTGAGGCAAAATCAAAAATTATTCCCGTGAAAATGTATTTATCAACAGTTTTAAACCCTTGATTTATGAGTAATGATAATTAACTATTAAATACTAATGAAAAATAAAATTCCTCAAAAAGCAAAATTTTCTATTGGAGAAGTTGTAAGACACCGCTTGTTTGAATTTAGAGGCATTATTTACGATGTAGACTTTGAGTTTAATAATTCAGAAGAATGGTATCAATCTATACCAAAAGATGTGAGACCAAGAAAGGATCAGCCATTCTACCATATCCTGGCAGAAAATGATGAAATCACTTATGAAGCTTATGTATCTGAACAAAATTTAGTCTTAGACGATAGAAACGAGCCAGTTGGCCATCCATTGGTGAAAGAAATCTTTAATGGACAAGGAAAAGACGGTCTGTATCTTAGATCCACAAATTAATATTCGCCTAAAATAAAACACTTTTTCTTCAGCAATCAGACATTTTCCTAATCTAAATCAATATTCATAGTCCAGTTTGAAGTTTTTCCCATTCTCCCTCTTCAAACTGGACAGACTAACACATACCAAAATAAATTATTTTCTTTAGTTTTTGCGAAATGTTTAAATATTTAAACACCAAAAACTTTAAAAGCTTTCATGACCATTATCTTTTTTGGGTAAAAATTTTTTTTCTCACTCTAGTAATATTTGGTCTGATACTATCCCTCTTTTTATCTCCTGCAGATTATTTGCAAGGAGATACGGTAAGGATCATGTATGTCCATGTGCCAGCATCTTGGTTGGCTTTACAAATTTATGCAGTGATGTGTGTTTGCAGTTTTATTGCATTAATTTTTAAAAATAGAGTTTTTACAATAATAACAAAAAGTATTGCGCCCATTGGTTTTACTTTTTCATTAATATCACTCTTTACCGGATCAATTTGGGGCCAGCCGACTTGGGGCACTTTTTGGACTTGGGACGCAAGATTAACTTCAATGCTTATTTTAGTAATATTTTATATTGCATATATTCTTTCTTGGAAAATAATTACAAATTTTCATTTAGCAGAAAAATTATCATCTATTATTGCATTAATTGGTTTGGCTAATCTACCAATTATTAAATTTTCTGTAGATTGGTGGAATACTCTGCATCAGCCTGCAACAATTAAACTTACAGAAAGTTCTACAATTCATTCATCAATGCTTACTCCTCTTATAGTCATGTTTTTGTCTTTTCTTGCATTCTCAGTAATTATTTTTTTAATTAGATTTAAACTTGAAAGTTTAAATCTTAGAATTCATTCAAAAAGATAATGAACAATAAAACAAAGCAAAGATTAAGTTTTTTTTTAGTATCAGTCATTGCCTTCATAATAATTGGTAAATTTATTTATGAGTCATTATCAAAAAATACAGTTTATTTTTTTTCTCCAAGCGAGTTATATATTTCTACAGAGTTACCAAATGGATTAATTCGCATTGGTGGAATGGTAAAAAAGGGTTCTTTAATTAAAGAAGGTAACAAGTATTCTTTTATTATCACAGATTTTAAAAATGATATTTCAGTAAACTATATAGGTATCAAGCCCAATCTATTTGAAGAGGGCCAAGGTGCAGTTGTCGAAGGAAAATTAAGCACAAGAAATAGCTTAATGGCATCAAAAATATTAGCTAAGCATGATGAAAATTATATGCCGAAAGAAGTTGCTGATGCATTAAAAAAATCTGGTGATTGGAACAAAAATTATGGCAAGTAATTTTGCTAATGGAGTACTAATATTAAGTATTTTTTTTTCTTTTTTAAGTAATTTATTTTTTTTTCAAAAAAAATTTAATTTATCAATCAGATTATTTAATTTTTCTTCAATTTTAATTATTTTTACTTTTCTCTTGCTAATTTATTTTTTTTACTCATCAAATTTTAGTATTGCAGCAGTTTATGAAAATTCACATACGTTAAAGCCAATCTTTTATAAAATAGCTGGGACCTGGGGAAATCACGAAGGAAGTTTATTGCTTTTTATAGTTATTATTGCTGTTTACGGTTCTTTATTTTCTATTTTTTTTAACAAAGCAGAAAGTGAGAAATTTAAATCATGGGTAATTTTTTTTCAAAATAATTTATTTTTAATTTTTTTAATTTTTTTAATTACTACATCCAATCCTTTTGACATGATTATTCCTAGACCCATAGAAGGATTGGGTTTAAACCCTATACTTCAAGACCCTTTATTAGTGATTCATCCTCCATTTTTGTATTTAGGCTATGTTGGTTTTTCTTTAACTCTTAGTTTGGTTTTATCTGGTTTAGTAAATAAAAATTTAAATTCAAATTGGGCAATTATTAGCTGGCCATGGGTAATGATAGCGTGGGTATTTTTAACTATTGGAATTACTTTAGGATCAGTATGGGCATATTATGAACTTGGTTGGGGTGGATATTGGTTTTGGGATCCTGTTGAAAATGCATCTTTAATGCCATGGTTAGCGGGCACAGCACTAATTCATTCTATGCTAGTTTTAAAACTAAAGAATCAAATGAAAAGTTGGACAAGTTTATTGGCCATAATTACTTTTTCTTTTAGTTTATTAGGTACGTTTCTAGTGAGGTCAGGAGTGCTCAACTCAGTACATGCATTTGCTAACGATCCAGATCGTGGTGTTTTTATATTGATGATAATATTTATAATTACACTTTCGTCTTTAATAATTCACATTCTTTTTTCAGAAAAAAATAAACCAATTACTAATTATTTTTTATCAAAAGAAAGTTTTGTGAATTTAAATAATCTTTTTTTGTTGTTTTTTCTTTTTGTAGTTTTGTTAGGTACAATTTATCCGATAATTTTATCTATTTTTGATCAAACAATCTCTGTTGGACCAGTATATTACAACACTATACTCGCACCATTTGTTTTTATCTTTTTAGTTCTTATGTCCATCGGACCATTGTTAAAATGGTCTAATAAAATTAAACTACAAGCTTTATACATTTATATTTATATTTTTATTTTATGTTTAGTTTTATCTATAATCATAATTGTATTATCAAATAGCTATGATTTGATCTTATTTTTAGGGATAGCCTCATCATTATTCTTAATATTTTCGATTTTGGGCGAAATTTATAAAGGCAGTATTAGAGTTAAGCCTTTTTATTTGCCGAGGCTTTTGTCACACTTAGGCGTGGGTATATTTTTCTTATCTATTTTTCTTAACTCTTATTATTCTTACACAAAAGACTTTGAAATAAAAATTAATGAAACGAAAAGTTTTGATAATTTATCTTTAAAGTTTGTTGATCACAGTATTAGCAAAATAGAAAATTATTTAGAAATGAAAACTAAATTTGAAATCAGAAGTGGGAAAGAAGTATTTAATTTAGAACCCTCTGTTAGAAAGTATTTTCAACCAAATCAAATCACATCTGAGACAAGTATAAAACCAACTTTTTTTTCTAATTATTATTTAGCTATTAATTTTCCAGATTCTCAAAGTATAATTTTAGGCGCGAGATATTATTATAATTATTTAATTCATGGCATTTGGCTTGGCTTATTGTTAATTATTTTTGGAGGTTTTTTGAGTGTATTTAAAAAAAGGATTTAAAATATTAAGCTTAATATTAGCTTCAATAATTATTTTTTATTTTTTTTATTATTCTTTATTTAAAGAAAAAAAATTTAATCCAAAAGTCATGATTGGTAGTCAAATGCCAAATTTACAATCTAAAACATTGTATAAAAATAAAGTTTTGTCGGTTGCAAATATTGTTAGTAATGAAAAGTTTGTTGTTAATATTTTTGCATCCTGGTGCGCACCTTGCAAAATTGAGCATCCTGTTTTGATGCAATTAAAAAATAGTAAAATTAAGATTATTGGTATTAATTACAAGGATAGTCAAAAAAATGCCAAAGCATTTATTGAAAAGTATCAAAACCCTTTTGAAAAAGTTTTAATTGATAGCGATGGCGCTTTATCAATTCAACTTGGTGCGTTTGGAGTTCCAGAAACATTTTTAGTTGATAAAAATTTTAAAATTATTGCAAAGCATATTGGTCCAATTGACAATAAATTTGTTAAAAAGGTTATAAATTTAAAATGAAGTTTTTTTTAGTTTTTATTATTTCTTGGTTTAGTATTGCATATGCTAATGAGGTTCAGGATAGAACAAATTCAATTACTAAAAATTTACGTTGCCTTGTGTGCGAAGGACAGTCCGTTTATGAATCCAATTCAGATTTTGCGAAAGATATAAAAACCTTTGTTTCAAAAAAGATAAAAGAAAAGAATACTGATGAAGATATTTATGAATTTTTGATATCAAAATATGGAGAAGAAATAATATTAAATCCTGATTTTTCCAATAAATTTATATTTCTTTGGATAGCTCCTATCTTATTCTTTTTAATAGGTATTTTTTTTATTTTTAGGAGATCAAATGAAATTAGATAAATGTTGTCATATTTATATTTACAAAAAAACTGATTTAGAGCAAAAAAAAAGAAAAGTTTGTAAAAAGTGTGGTTTTATTGATTATAAAAATCCTAAAATCGTAGCTGGATCCTTAGTTGTTAAAAATAAAAAAATTTTATTATGTAGAAGAGCAATTGAGCCTAGTTATGGAAAATGGACTTTTCCGTCTGGATATTTAGATGCCAACGAAACTCCGGAAGAAGGAGCGATTAGAGAAGCAAAAGAAGAAGTAAATATTAAAATAAAATTAAAAAAATTATTCATTATTTTTACTGTTCGAAAAAAAAATTTAATTCAATTTGTATTTTTGGCTGATCACTTAAACAAAACCTACAAACCTGGCATTGAAACTCTCGAGGCAAAATATTTTAGTTTTGATGAGATACCATGGAAACACTTAGCCTTCCCCAGCGTAGCTTATGCCATTAAAAAATTTAAAAAATTGCCTAAAAGTTTGCCAATTTTTCATACTTTTGGCAAAGATTAAGTGTTTAATTTTTTTTTAAATATTATATGGGAGGTCTATGATTAAAATAAAAAAACTTCTTTTGATTGTCTCAATTTTATTGGGCTTGGTAAAGAATTCGAATTCCTTAGAAGTTTACCCGATGTTTGGCGCATGGGATTATAAACATGATACAGACGCATATGCAATTAATTTAAAATTTGTTGATAATGAAAACCCAGTCAAAACTAAATTTTTAGGAGAACTACAAAGAACTTATGATGCTTCATTTTTTATCGATATTAATGATGGTTTTAAAAATTTAGAACACAGCAATAACGATTGGAGATCGGAATTGTCTATTTATGCTGCAACAGGACTTGCAAAACCTTTACCAATTACTTCAAGTAAAAAATTAAACTTTATCCCAAGTTTCTCGTTGGGTTTGTACCAAGAGTTTGAAGAGGGTAAAGATATGGGTTACCCAATAGAGTTCAAAACTGAATTTGGATTAAAATACTCTTTATTTAAAAATTCTACAATAGGGGTTTCATGGAACCATATTTCAAATGCAGATATTGGATCTAAAAACCCAGGTTCAGATAACATCTTATTTTTGTTTAGAGTTAAAGAAAAATTCTAAAGAGATGAAAATTAGTGATTGTCACAATGTAGATGACTTTCGTAAACTCGCAAAAAAAAAATTACCTTCCCCTATTTTTCATTACATTGATGGTGGTGCTGACGATGAGAGTACCTTAAAGAGAAATACAGATTCTTTTAATAAATGTGACCTAGTTCCAAATGTTTTAACTGATGTGAGTAATGTTGATACTTCAACAACAGTACTGGGCCAGAAAATTGATTTTCCATTATTTCTTTCACCAACAGCTATGCATCAAATGTACCATCATGAAGGAGAACAAGCTACAGCAAGAGCTGCAGAGAAGTTTGGAACTTTCTTTAGTTTGTCAACAATGGGCACAAAAAGTATTGAAGAAGTTTCAAATATTTCAGGTGGCCCAAAAATGTTTCAATTATATATTCATAAGGACCAAGGTCTTACAGATAATTTGATAGAACGTTGTCAACGATCTGGGTTTAAAGCTATGTGTTTAACCGTTGATACTATTGTAGCGGGCAATAGAGAAAGAGATCATCGTACTGGATTTACAACACCACCAAAACTTACATTAGAAAGTTTGTTTAGTTTTGCTACTCATCTAGAGTGGAGCCTAAGATATTTGATGGGTCCAAAGTTTAAGTTAGCAAATATTTCTCACTTAACAAAAAAAGGATCGAGTATTGAGATATCAATTATGGATTATATTAATTCTCAATTTGATATGACAATGAACTGGAAGCATGCTGAATATGCTGCAAAAAAATGGAATGGACCATTTGCTTTAAAAGGAGTTATGTCTGTTGAAGATGCTAAAAGAGCAATTGATATTGGAGCATCCGCAATTATGATTTCAAATCATGGAGGTAGACAGTTAGACGGTTCGCGTGCACCATTTGATCAACTAGAGACTCTAGTTGATGCTGTTGGAGATAAAATCGAGATAATTCTAGATGGTGGAATTAGAAGAGGTACTCATGTTTTAAAAGCTCTGGCTCTCGGAGCAAAAGCATGCTCTATGGGAAAAGCATATTTATATGCATTAGGCGCTGGAGGTCAGCCGGGTGTCGAAAGAGTTTTACAAAAAATGAAAGATGAAATTACTAGAGGGATGACGTTAATGGGAACACGTAATGTTAATGAATTAACCAAAGATAAGATTGCGTATAGATAATGAAGATAGCTGATAATTTTTCAAGATTAGGTACTGAGAATGCTTTTGTTATCTTGGCAAAAGCAAAAAAATTAGAAAGCGAAGGAAGAGAAATTATAAATTTAGGTATTGGACAACCTGATTTTTTAACCCCAAAGCATATTGTAGAGGCAGGAAAAAAAGCATTAGACGATGGGCATCACGGATATACACCCGCTAACGGGACACAAGAACTAAGAGATGGTGTAAGCAGGCATATAAAAAAAATGTATGGTGCTGAAATAGACTCAGCAAGAGTTTTTATCGCGCCTGGTGGAAAACCTTCAATGTATTTTGCGATTATGATGTTTGGACAACCTGGTACAGAAATTATTTATCCAGAGCCAGGGTTTCCAATTTATGAGTCGGTAATCAATTATACAGGTGCAAAAGCAATTCCTATGTATTTATCTGAGAAGAAAAATTTTTCATTTAATGCAGATGAAGTGCTTTCGCTAATAAACGATAAAACAAGATTGCTAATAATAAATAATCCGCAAAATCCAACAGGGGGGCTTATTGATAAAAATGAGATTGATAAGCTTGTGCAAGGATTAAAAAAATACCCTGAAGTTGCAATATTGAGCGATGAAATTTACTCAAGACAAATTTATGATGGAAAAAAGATGCCGTCATTTTTTTACTATCCCGAACTCTATGATCGTTTAATTGTTATGGATGGTTGGAGCAAAACTTACGCAATGACGGGATGGAGATTGGGATGGAGTGTGTGGCCAGAAAGTTTAATTGATAAAGTTACTAGAATGGCAATCAATAGCTATTCATGTGTATCCGCTGCCAATCAAGTTGCAGCATTAGCAGCTCTAGAGGGACCCCATGGTTTTCTAGATGATATGATGGAAAAATTTGATAAGCGTCGAGAGTTAATTGTAAATGGATTAAATAGCTTACCCGGCATTAAATGTAATAATCCAGGGGGAGCTTTTTATACATTTCCTAATGTGAGTGAAACTGGGATGAGTGGAGATACTTTTGCTGAAAAATGTTTATATGATGCAGGCGTAGCGTTAGTTCCAGGTACTAGTTTTGGTAAATCATGTACAAATTTCGTGAGATTTAGCTTTGCAAATTCGTATGAAAATATTGAAAAAGCATTGGAGAAAATAAAAAAAATTCTCTAATATATAAATTATGCCATTAAAATTACCTGAAGCAGATACAACAATTATCCAAGATAAAAAAATTATTGTCCAAGATTTATTTAAAATTACTAGGAATATTATTCATTCAGACGAAGAAATTAAACCTTATGAAACTGATGGTTTGTCTGTTTACAGACAAAAACCTATCGCGGTAGTTTTGCCAGAAACAACTGAGCAGGTTTCCAAAATTTTAAAATATTGTCATAATAAAAAAATCAAAGTTGTTCCAAGAGGTGCAGGTACTGGTTTATCAGGTGGATCAATCCCTCTTGCCGATTGTATTTTGATGGGAATGGGAAAGTTCAATAAAATATTAGAAACCGATTTTGATAATAGGTGTGTAGTAGCACAACCATGTGTAGCTAATCTAGCGATTACTCAAGCTGTTCAACATAGAGATTTTTATTATGCTCCTGATCCATCAAGCCAATTAGCCTGTTCTATTGGAGGCAATGTTGCGGAAAACTCTGGTGGGGTTCATTCATTAAAATACGGTACAACAACAAATAATTTAATGGGTGTTGAAATGGTATTAATGGATGGGACTGTTTTAAAACTTGGTGGAAAGCATCTTGATTCAGAAGGTTATGATTTTTTAGGTCTTGTCACAGGATCTGAGGGCTTGCTAGGTGTTGTGACTGAGGTGACAGTTAGAATATTAAAAAAACCAGAATCTGTGAGAGCTGTCTTGATTGGATTTGATAGCATTGAAGATTCTGGAAACTGCGTTGCAGACATTATTGCAAAAGGCATAGTTCCAGCTGGAATGGAAATCATGGACAAGCCACTAATTATTGCAACAGATAATTATGCTAAAGCTGGGTATCCAAGAAATGTAGAAGCTTTACTGATTGTTGAATTAGATGGAACAACTAGTGAAGTTGATACATTAATTGATAAAGTTTTAGATATCGCAAAAATGAATAAAGCTTCTTACAACAGAGCAAGTAATAGCGATGAAGAAAGAATGAGATTTTGGAAAGGAAGAAAAGCTGCATTCACGGCTTGTGGAGTGCTGGCTCCAGACTATATCTGCATGGATGGTTCTATCCCAAGAAATAAATTAGCCGATGTATTAAGTTATATTAGTAAATTATCTAAAAAATATAAATTAGACGTAGCAAACTGTTTTCATGCAGGAGATGGAAATTTGCACCCACTAATTATGTTTGACTCTAATGATCCTGTTGAAATGAAAAAAGCAGAAGACTTTGGAGCTGATATTTTAAAGTATTGTGTAAAGGTCGGTGGGGTCTTATCCGGAGAACATGGTATTGGAGTAGAGAAAAGAGAATTAATGTGTGAGATGTTTAATGACAATGATATTCAACAACAGCTTAATATTAAAAATGCATTTGACTCAGAAAACCTTTTAAATCCAGGAAAAGTATTTCCAATTCTTCACAGATGTGCAGAAGGCGGAAGAATGCATATACATAAAGGTAAAGATAAGTTTCCAGATTTACCAAGGTTTTAATGCCAGATATTTTTTATCCTAAAACTGAACAAGATGTTTCAGATTTTATTTTTGATAATTATAATAAAAGTAACCCAATTGAAATTGTCGGGCATGGATCAAAAAAAATTGGAAGACTTATTCAATCGTCCCAAACTCTTAGTCTGAGCAGTATGTCTGGAATTCTTGAGTATTTTCCAGAAGAATTATACATAAAGGTTTTGCCTGGAACACCTCTCTTAGAAATAGAGACTACGCTTAAACAAAAAAATCAGTTTTTTGGTTTTGAGCCAAATGATTTAGGCTATCTCTACGATGGAAAATCAAATTCAGGAAGTATTGGAGGAGTAGTATCATGCAATCTTTCTGGTCCTGGTAGGTTTAAAAATGGAGCACTAAGAGATCATGTGCTAGGTTTTAAATCAGTGAATGGCTCAGGCGGAAAAGTCAAATCTGGTGGAACAGTTGTAAAAAATGTTACCGGTTATGATTTAAGCAAGATTATAAGTGGTGCTTACGGCACATTGTGTGCAATTACGGAAATAAATCTTAAAGTGTCACCTCTACCTGAATTTGAAGAAACATTTTTAGTAAATGACATAGATTATGCAGAAGCTATTGAAATTTTTAGAATAGCATTAGACTCTTCTCTAGAAATTTCTGGCGCATGTTTTTTTCCTGCAGCAAATGCATCTTTTTTGACTCTGAATGATGTAAAAAAAGATACATCTGTTTTAGGCTTGAGAATTCAAGGGCCAAAGGCCTCTGTGATTGAGAGGATGCAAAGTTTAAATAAAATGTTTAAAGACAAAGCAACTTCAATGCTTGATACTTATCAAACATCAATTTTTTGGAGAGAGATTAAAGATTTTGAGGGATATGCAAATTCTAAAGAGTTTGTATGCAAAGTCTCTTTACCTATTACTAATATGGTTAATTTTTTAAAATTCTTTGAAAAAACTAATTTTAAATATTTTTTAGACTGGGGCGGTAATATTGCTTGGTGTTCTTTAGAAAACCAAAGTGATTTGGATAAAATGAAAATTTTCTGTTTAAAACATGATGGCCACTTAACAGTTTTAAAAGCAAATGATAACTTCAGAAAAAGTGAGGAATTTTTGACTAATTCAAATTCCAATATAAAGATTTTATCAAAAAAATTAAAAGAAAGTTTTGACCCCAAAGGTATACTGAACCCTAACAAAATGTACGCAGGAATTTAATGCAAACTAATTTTAAAAAAGATCAACTTCTTGATCCTGAAATACAAAATTCAGAAAAAATTTTTAGAAAATGTGTTCATTGTGGAATGTGCAATGCAACTTGTCCAACTTATCAAGTATTAGGGGATGAATTAGATGGCCCGAGAGGTAGAATTTATATGATTAAAGATATGCTTGAGAACAACAAACCAGCAAACGAAAAAATAGTAAAACATATAGATCGTTGTTTGTCTTGTTATGCTTGTGTTACGACTTGTCCATCGGGTGTAGATTATTTACATCTTGTTGATCATGGCAGAAATCACATTGAAAGGACTTATAAAAGACCATTATTTGAAAAGTTGTTAAGAAATCTGTTAGCTTTTGTATTACCTAGGCCGAAATTATTTAAGTTTTTAGGAAGTTTAGCAATGTTTACAAAACCTGTTCATTCAGTCTTGCCAAAAAAATTAAAGCATATGATTTCTTTTATGCCTAAATCTTTTCCGAAATCAGAATATCCAGAAAATATTGTATTTAAACCCAGTAAAAAATCTATTTCAAAAGTAGCATTGTTAACTGGATGTGTTCAAAAGGCAATTTCACCCAACATTAATGACTCTTCAATAAATGTTCTTTTGAGACATGGAATTGAAGTTCATGTTTTAAAAGAAATAAAGTGTTGTGGATCATTAACCCATCACATGGGTAAGGAAGAAGCTTCTCATCAATATTTTGTAGAAAATATTAATGCTTGGCACAAATTAATTGAAAAAGAAAAAATAGATGCAATTTTAGTAAATACATCTGGTTGTGGAACAACAATTAAAGACTATAGTTTTATTTTCAAAAATCACCCAGACAAATCGCTTAGAAAAAAGGCAAAAGAGGTCAGTGAAATTGCTTTAGACATAACAGAGTATTTGGAAGAATCGATAAAACTTGATTTCACAAGAACAAATAACTCAAAAAGGTATAATATTGCTTACCATTCCGCATGCTCTATGCAGCATGGTCAAAAAGTACACAGTCAGCCTATAGAACTTTTAAAAATGACCGGTAATAATATTTTAGAAGTCCCTGATGGACATTTATGTTGTGGTTCTGCTGGCACCTATAATTTAATGCAAGAAGAAATGGCTTCAGAATTATTAAAAAGAAAATGCGAAAATATTAAAAAGATTAAGCCAGATTTAATTGCTGCTGGAAATGTTGGATGTATTACCCAAATAGAAAAAGGTATAGACATACCGATTGTTCACACGATTGAATTAATTGATTGGTTTACTGGCGGAAAAAAACCAGAGGGGCTAGGGAATATATGAAAAAAATTTTAGTTACAAGAAAACTGTTAAAGGAAAATGATGAGAGAATTAAAAATTTGTTTGATGTAAAATTAAATGAAAAGGATCAATTATATTCATCAGAAGAAATATTAGAGCTTAGCAAAGATTGTGATGGTATTTTAGCTTTTACGACCACACCTTTTAACAAAGACATGATTATGAATTTACCTGATAGTGTAAAAATAATTTCTAATTATGCAGTTGGTTATGGAAATATAGATGTTGAAGCAGCACAAAAAAGAGGAATAGTAGTTACAAATACACCTGAGGTTTTAACAGATGCTACAGCGGACATTTCAATCTTATTATTACTTGGTGCTTCACGAAGAGCTTATGAAGGAAGAAAGGCTGCTGAAAAAGAGAATTGGTTATGGTCAAGTGATTATTTAATTGGAAAGCAAATGACCGGAAAAAAATTAGGTATTTTGGGAATGGGAAGGATTGGAAGAGCTGTTGCAAAACGAGCTAGAGCTTTTGATATGGAAATTCATTATCATAATAGAAATCAGTTAAGCTCAGATCTAGAAGAGGGTGCAATTTATCATAAAGACATAAACGACTTATTTAGAAATAGTGAGTTCTTATCAATTAATTGTCCAGGCTCAAAAGATACAGAAAATTTACTTAATGAGGAAACAATTAAAAATTTTCCTGATAGAGTTGTCATAGCAAATGCGGCACGAGGAGAAGTAATTGATGATGATGCAATGATTAAAGCGATGAAAAGTGGAAAAGTATTTGCATTAGGTCTAGATGTTTACAGAGGTGAGCCAAAGATAAATAAAAAATATTTGGATTTAGATAATTTATTTTTGTTACCTCACTTAGGAAGCGCAACAAAAAAAACTAGAATTGCAATGGGTGACAGAGCAATTGATAATTTAGATGCTCTATTAAATCAGAACCAAGTACCCAAGGATAAAGTCAACTAAGCAACCTAAGGTTGTTTGAGCAGTTAATTTATCTGTAATTTCATTTAGCTATTGCAATAAATTAAGCTAATGTCGCAAGCGAATAAGATAGACAACGTATGATTGTTTGAGCTAAATTATGTCAGTTAAATTTAACTAACATGGGAGAAAAACACATGTCAAAAAAAAACGTTACGTCAAATTCAAGACGTAAATTTTTCAAAAAAGCAGCAGCAGTTACGGGTGCTACAGCAGCAGCTGTCGCAATGCCTAACGTTGGTGCTTGGTCAGGTTCACACGGAAAAACTGTGAAACTGAAAATGCAAGCTGCATGGGGCGGCGGTATCTTTTTAGAGATGGCGAAGCAATATGGAGACAGAGTAAATGCTATGGGTGGTGGTTCACTACAAATGGAAGTTTTACCTGTTGGTGCAGTTTTAAAAACTAAAGAAATCGCAGATGGTGTATCTAAAGGTGTAGTAGATGCTTCTCACTCAGTGACAGCATACTGGTACGGTAAAAACGCTGCTGCTTCTTTATTTGGTACTGGTCCTTCTTACGGATTCTCATCTCAAGAATTAATGGGATGGATTGAAGAAGGTGGCGGAAGAGCTTTATACGAAAAGACTTTAAAGAAAATCGGTCTTGATGTTGTAGGTTTCTTTGCTATGCCTATGCCTGCTCAGCCTTTTGGTTGGTTCAAGAAACATACTACAAAAGTTTCTCAGGTTAAAGGTCTTAAGTACAGAACAGTTGGACTAGCTACAAACGTTCTTCAAAAAATGGGAATGGTTGTAAGACAGTTACCAGGTGGTGAAATTCAACCAGCAATGAAAACTGGTTTGATTGACGCTGCTGAGTTTAACAACCCAACATCTGATAGAGACTTTGGTATGCAAGACGTTTCTAAGCATTATCACTTAGGAAGCTTCCACCAATCTCAAGAGATGTTTGAGATGCAGTTCAACAAGAAGAAGTACAACAGCTTATCACCAGCGCACCAAGCTATTATCAAGCACGCTGCTGAAGCTGCAAACACTTCAAACTACTTCATGGCATTAGTGAGATACTCAAATGACTTAGGAAGACTTATGAAAGAGTCTGGAGTTAATGTGTATCAAACTTCTGATGAAATCTTAGATGCTCAATTAGCAGCTTGGGATGTAGTTATGAAGGACTTTAGAAAAGATCCATTGTTTGATGAGATCGTAAGATCACAACAAGCATATGCTAAAAAAGTAATGAAGTATCTATTCATGAACCAGCCTAATTACAGACTGGCTTATACTAGAGCCTTCGGAGATCCATCTAAAGTTAAAATTTAGTTTGATCTAATTTAAAAAGGGCCTCTTTAGAGGCCCTTTTTTTTAATAGCAAAACTCTAATTATAAATATAGAAAGCGTCGTGGATTTCGTAAATAATTACATCAAGTTTGCAGAAAGTCTAAGTCGATGGGTTGGCAAAGGATTTGCATGGTGCATCGTAATTTTATGTCTAGGAACTGTTTATGAAGTAACTATGGCCTATTTATTTAATGCTCCAACATTATGGAACTTTGACTTTAGTTTACAAATGTATGGTGCTTTATTTTTAATGGCAGGTGCTTATACATTATCATGTGATGCGCATGTGCGAGGAGATGTAATTTATAGATTATTTTCTATTCCCACACAGGCAAAAATAGATTTAGTTTTATATTTTCTTTTTTATTTTCCAGGTATTTGCGCTTTAGCATTTTCTGGAATTGATTATGCAGGTAATGCTTGGCAATCAAAAGAAACAAGTTGGAATAGTCCAGCACAAATTCAGATTTATATGATTAAAACCTTAATCCCTGTTGCAGGTTTTATTCTTATTAATCAAGGTATTAGTGAAGTTATGAGATGCGTGATTGCAATTAAAACTGGAGAGTGGCCAGAAAGACAAGATGATGTTTTAGAGACTGAACAAAAATTAATGCGAGAAGCAAGAGAGAAAGAAGGATTATAAAATGTTTGGAATGACAAATCCAGAAACAGCACTATTTATGATGTGCATCTTCTTGTTCTTCGTTTTACTTGGATTCCCAATTGCTTTTACACTTTTAGCAATGGGTGTTGGATTTGGCTACTTTGCTTATTGGAACCCAGAAACAATGGAAAGTATATTTGATAACAGGATTTTTGATCTTGTTGTTCAAAATACATATTCTGTGATGGATAATCACGTCCTTACAGCAGTGCCATTGTTTTTATTCATGGGTTATTTGGTAGAAAGAGCTGGAATTGTAGCAAAATTATTCTTCGCAATTCGATTGGCTTCTCACAGATTACCAGCTTCAATGGCAGTTGCAGCATTGGTTACCTGTACTTTATTTTCTACTGCAACAGGTATTATTGGTGCGGTTGTTACTCTGATGGGTCTACTCGCATGGCCAGCGATGATTAAAGCAGGTTATGACAAGAAATTTGCATCAGGTATTATTTGTTCGGGTGGTTGTCTTGGGATTTTAATACCGCCAAGCATTATGCTTATTGTTTACGCAGTGATTGCTCAACTATCTCCACTTAGATTATTTGCCGCTGCAATGTTACCAGGATTATTACTCGCTAGTTTATATATTTTATACGCAATTGGTTTAGCAATGTGGAAGCCAGAATTAGCTCCAAAACCAAAAGCAGAAGAGATACCGCCAAGTAATGTAATTGCAAAAGAAGTTGTTGTATCGTTTTTACCTTTATTTACTCTAATTCTTTTAGTTCTAGGTACTATCCTTGCAGGAATTGCAACACCAGCAGAAGCTGCAGCGGTTGGAGCTTTTGGCTCTTTAGTCATGGCTTATTTTTATAAAACTTTAAAATGGCAGTCTTTTAAAGAATCAGTTTTCTTGACTGCAAAAACGTCAGCAATGATTATGTGGTTATTTATTGGTTCTTGGACTTTTGCATCAGTGTTTTCTTAATTTAGGTGGTCATGAGATTTTTGAACATTTTTTTAAATCAATGGATTTAGAACCTTGGCAGTTTTTAGTGATAACTCAAATTATTATTTTTTTATTGGGTTGGCCACTAGAATGGACTGAAATTTTAATTATCTTTGTACCAATTTTCTTACCTTTATTAGAAACTTTTGGAGTAAATCCATATTTCTTTGCAATGTTAATTGCTTTAAATCTACAAACCTCGTTTTTAACTCCTCCGATGGCAATGTCGGCATATTATTTAAAAGGTGTTCAAAAAAGTAACGTTGAATTAATGGATATATTTAAAGGTATTATGCCTTTCTTAGCGATCGTAATTTTAGCTATGATTATTATGTATAACTTCCCAGGTTTAGCATTATGGCTACCGACAGCATTATTTGGCCCAGCCTAATATAATTTATGAAAGACCTTTGTTTTTTATCAGCAACTGAGATTGCAAAAGGGTTACAGTCTGGTGACTTAAAATCAGAACAAGTTTTAGAAAGTTTTGCAAATAGAATTGCAGAATTTGAAGAAACTGTAAAAGCTTGGGAACATTTCGATAAAGACTTTATTTTACATAAAGCTAGTGAAGCTGATGATTATAAAAATATTGGAAGACCAATTGGACCTCTTCATGGTCTACCAATTGGAGTTAAGGATATTTTTGGCACAAACGATATGCCAACAAGGTGTGGAACTAATTTAGTTTCAGGAGTGCATACTAAAAATGATGCGTCAGTAGTAAGCTTTTTAAGAAACTCTGGTGCTCTAATTATGGGCAAAACAGTGACTACTGAATTTGCGTATTTTGACCCAGGAAAAACCACTAACCCTCATAATGAACAAAGAACTCCGGGTGGATCATCCAGCGGTTCAGCAGCTGCAGTTGCATCATATATGTGTCCTGTTGCTATCGGTTCACAGACAAATGGCTCAGTTCTTCGTCCAGCATCATACTGCGGAGTTATAGGCTATAAACCTACTTATGGCTTGGTATCAAGAAACGGAGTTTTAAAACAGTCTCATTTATTAGATCATGTTGGAGTTTTTGCAAGACACATCGAAGATATTGCTTTGATTACAAAAGAGATAGTTAGACATGATTTAAATGACACATCAACTATACCTTATTCAATTTCTAATATTACTGAAGTTTGCAAAGAAGAGCCTCCGTTTGATCCAAATTTTGTTTTTATTAAAACTTCAAAATGGAAAAATATGGATAAAGATGCAGTAAAAAGTTTTGAAGCATTTTTAAAAAAATATAGAAAAAATATAGAAATTGTTGATGCTCCCTCATACTTTGAAGATATTTTTAAATATCATCAAATCATTCATGAAACAGACATGGCTTATGCATTTTCAGACTATTATAAAAAATCTAAAAATAAATTAGGAAAAAAACTAGTTGAAGCAATTGAAAGAGGATTAAAATATAAATCTAGTGAGTATGTTGAGGCTTGTGAGAATAGAGATTATTTCTACAAATTATTTCAAGAAACATTTCAAGACTATCATGCAGTTTTAACGCCAGCTACTACAGGCGTTGCACCAAAAACTTTGAAGCAGACTGGTAGTCCAGAATTTTGTACTATTTGGACTTATCTGGGTATGCCTGCTTTATCTTTACCTTTGCTCGAGGGAGAAAATGGAATGCCACTGGGAATTCAAATTGTTGGAGAAAAGTTTGACGATTCAAGGTTATTGAGAACTTCCAATTGGTTAATTAATAAAGTAAAAGGAGACAGTAATGATAAATAAAATAGCTGCAATTCTAGGAACAGGTTTAACAATAATTTTTTTATTGGGCGTAACCATTACTTTGAACGCCTCGAACATGATTACTTTTTTTGATATTTTGCCAGTATGGATAATCATGGGTGCTGCAATTTTTATGATGATGATCGAAGTTTTAGAGATTTTTGATATTCATGTTGCGGACGCAATGGCAAAAAAATTTCTTAAAAAAAAATAATTTTTTAAATTGAAAAATAAAAAAAAGAATATTTCGTCTTTTTTTCAATTTTCATTATTGTTTATTCAACCTATTTTTATGACGAGCAACATTGCTATTGCTCGTGGAGCATTAGGCAATATTCCCCCAATTTCTTTAGCTTTCTCAAGATGGCTATTAGTTTTTTTGATTATATTCCCATTTATTTATCAATCTATTTTTAAGAAAAAAAAATATTTTAAAGAAGAGTTCTGGAAACTTACTTTTTTGGCATCCACAGGTTATGTGGGGTGTGGTGCACTTCCTTATATTTCAGGGTTAACTACTACAGTTACAAATATGTCAATTATTTATGCTTTGTCTCCAATTTTTATCGTTTTGTTATCGGCTTATATTTACAAAGAGAGATTAAAAATTTTCCAATATAGCGGGGTTATATTAAGTTTGTTTGGAGTTTCATTTATTATCTTTAAGGGTAATTTTAATAATTTTATAAATTTAAACTTTACTACAGGAGATCTTTGGATTTTCGGTGCAGCTGTTTCGTGGTCATTATTTTCAATTTTTTTAATAAATTGGAAAAGCAAATTCAGTATTATAGAGAGATTTACCTTAATGAGCTTTATTGGATCAATTATTTTAGCCCCCTTTTTTATTATTGAGCATTTATATTTTTTACCCACTACATTCGATACGATATATTTAGAGTTTTCATTAGTCGCTGCTTTATTTCCAGGAATTATTGCTTTTTTGATGTACACAAAATTGCAACAGGTAGTTGGTGCTTCAATAGCTGGACTGACAGTTTACTTGATGCCGATTTATGGCTCTATATATGGAATGATTTTGTTTTCAGAAAATCTTGTTAATTATCATTTTTATGGTGCTTTAATGGTTTTATTAGGAATATTTCTAGCTAAAAAAAAATATAAATGAAAATGATAAAATATTTTTTTTTACTAGGCTTATTATCTTATATTTCAATCTTATTACTTATGTTCTTGTTTCAAAGAGCTTTTATGTATCATCCAAATGTTAAAAATTTAGATCCAGTCCCTACTACATTTGAATATGAAGAAGTATTCATTCCTTCAGAAAAAAACATTGAGTTAAGATCTTGGTTTAGTTTTAAGCCAGAAAATAAAAAAACTGTATTATTTTTTCATGGAAACGCCGGAGAACTGAGTGCAAGAGTTTATAAATTGAATAAATTTAGTGAAATTGATGTAAACTTTTTAATTATTTCATGGAGAGGTTTTAGTGGTAATAACGGTAAACCTACTGAGAAAGGCTTGTATCAAGATGCAAAAAAAGCTGTTGAATGGCTTCAAAATAAAGGAATTAATAAGAAAGACATTATTCTCTATGGAGAATCTTTAGGAACAGGAATTGCGGTAGAACTTGCAAGTAAAGATAATTTTTCAGGAGTAATATTAGAGTCACCTTATACTTCTATGGTTGATATGGGAAAAAGGTTTTATCCCTTTATCCCTGTAAGTCTTTTTCAAAGAGACCGTTATAACTCCATAAAAAAAATTAAAAAAATCAATTCTCCTATTTTAGTATTACATGGAAAAGCTGATACACTTGTCCCTTACTATATGGGAAAAAAAATCTATGATAATGCTAATGAACCGAAGTATTCATATTTCCCAACTTTTGATAATCATATGATGGCTTATGATCAAGATATGGTTAATACATTAAAAAGTTTTTTAGATCTTAGTGCTAAGCGATAGGTAAGCCATTCTTCACTTTTTGAGAGGGATGAAACAATACCACTTTACCATCCTCTTCTATTGCACCAAGTATTAAAACTTCTGAATTAATTCCAGCTATATTTCTTGGTGGAAAATTACAAACCGCCATGACTTGCTTATTAATTAATTCATTCGTTTTATAGTAGCTTGTAATTTGCGCAGAAGAAGTTTTTATTCCAATTTTTTCTCCAAAATCAATTTTTAAAACGTAGGCAGGTTTTCTAGCCTTTTCGTTAATTGATGCTTCTAAAATTGTACCGACACATATTTGAATTTTATCATAGTCCTCATATGTGATTTCTTTTTTCATTTTAATTATTCTTTGCCAAAAAGGCTTTTACAAAATCTTTTGCCACAAAAGGCTGGAGGTCATCTACTTTTTCCCCAACGCCTATTGCGTATATAGGTAATTTATATTTTTCAGTAATAGACAGTAAAACACCGCCTTTAGCTGTTCCATCTAATTTAGTCATGATTAAACCAGAGAGTTTAGAAATTTTATTAAATTCTTCAATTTGGTTAAGAGCATTTTGTCCCGTAGTTGCATCTAGAACAATAATTGTTTTTTCTGGTGCGTTCTCGTCAATTTTTTTCATTACTCTTATGATTTTTGAAAATTCATCCATAAGATTTTTTTTGTTATGTAATCTACCAGCTGTATCAATTATACAGTAATCATAATTATTTTGCTTTGCCTTTTCCAAAGTTTTAAAAGCAACTGCAGCTGGATCAGTACCAGGATTAGACTTTTCTATATCTATAGAATTTTTTTGACACCAATTATCTAATTGTTCAATTGCAGCTGCTCTAAAAGTATCTGCAGCACCTACAATTACCTTAGAATTATTATCTTTTAAAATTTTACACAGTTTTCCAATAGTTGTTGTTTTTCCAGTCCCATTAACGCCACACACTAAGATTGTTTTAAGTCCATTTGATTTGTTAAAAATATTTTCTTCTACAGGCTCTAAAATTTCTAGCATTTCATTAGTTAAAATTTCTAAAAAATTTTTTTGATTTAACTCTTCATCACTAAATTTTTTATTTTTAATATTTTGAATAATTTTTTCAGTTAAAGGAAGACCAATATCTGAAGAAATCATAAAGTCCTCAAGATCTTGGAGAATTTCATTTGATGGTTTTGATTTTTTAAAAATATCATTAATTCCGTTACCAAAATTTTTTGATGTTTTTTTTAATCCCTCAGAAATTTTTTGAAAAATTTGCATTAGACTTATATTGTTGCCTCGAGGTGATTAGGGTTGTACCCCGTGATTTGTGCAGGTATTATTTGACCTTCTTTTAAAGAATTTTTACTAGATATTTTTACCTTTAAGTAATTTTCTGAGTAACCAAAAGAATTTTTTTCAGTAAGCACATTTAAAGTTTTCCCTACAGTATCTTTAAATTTATCTTTCATTTTTAATTGACCCTTTTCTCTAAGAATTTTTGCTCGTTCTTTAATTATATTTTTAGGAACTTGAGGCATTTTAGAAGCAGGCGCTTTCTCCATTGGAGAAAAAGGAAAAATATGTAAGAGTGTTAAATCACATTCATCAATAATTTTTAAAGTATTATGAAACATCTCTTCTGTTTCTGTAGGAAAACCAGCAATTAAATCTGCTCCAAATATAACTTCAGGACGTGCTAGTTTTATTTTGTTACAAAAGTCTATGGCATGCTCTCTTTGATGTCTTCTTTTCATTCTTTTTAAAATCATATTATCACCTGATTGCATTGATAAATGAAAATGCGGCATAACCCTTTTTTCTGATGAAAGAATTTCAAATAATAAGCTATCAATTTCTATAGAGTCCAAAGATGATAATCTAAGTCTTTTTAGTTCTTTATTATTTTTTAAGATCGCTTCAACAAGTTTTCCTAAATTTACTTTTTCATCTAGATCAGGACCGTATGAGGTTAAATCAACACCAGTAAGAATGATTTCATTAAAACCTTTTTCATTAAGTATTTTAATTTGCTCTATAATATTATTAATTGGCAAGCTTCTTGAATTTCCTCTGCCAAAAGGAATTGTACAAAATGTACATCTATGATCACAGCCATTTTGAATTTGTATAAAGGCCCGCGAATGATTTTCAAAACTTTCAATGAATTGAGGAGCTATCGTTTTAAGCTCCATAATATCTGATATTTTATTTCCAATTTTTTCATTTGAAATTTTTAAAAATGTTTCAAACTCCATTTTTTCTTTATTGCCAATTACATGATCAACTTCACTCATACTAAGAAAAGTTTTGCTGTCTATTTGAGATGCACAACCTGTCACTATTATTTTTTTATTAGGATACTTTTTTTTAAATTTTCTTATATCGTCAATAACTTTTTTTTTTGCTTCATTTGTGACTGAGCAACTGTTAAACAAAATATAATTCTTTAGGTTTGCTTTCTCTAAATGTTTTTGCATAACTTCAGATTCATAAATATTGAGTCGACAACCATAAGTTATGATATTTTTACTTAACATTATAAGCTAACTTCTATTTCTTTTTTTTCTGATACTGGGCCAGTCATCATCATCGTTTTGTCAGAATTAATTTTAATCAGCAAATGTCCTTTTTGAAAATGTATATTAACTGGATTTTTAGTAAGTTTTAAATCTGATGCTATATAAGCAGTTGCACATGCTGCAGTTCCGCAAGCTAATGTTTTGCCAGCTCCTCTTTCCCACACATTAATATCTATGTTATCTTCATTTTGTATATCTGCAAAAGTAACATTTATTCTATCTGGAAAATATTTTAAGCTTTCAATTATTGGTCCAATTTTTTTTAATTTTTCATCAGATATTTTTTCAAAAAAAACAATGTGTGGATTTCCCACGTTTATCAAATGACCCTTTAATTTTTTACTATTAATTTCAATTAAAAAAGGATTATTTTGTACATCATTAGTGACTGGTATTTCTGATAGTTTAATTTTTGGTTTTGGCATTATAACATTAATTAAATTATCAATATTTTTAGATCCGGTATGTACAAAGTTATTAACTTTAAATGTTACATTATCTCTATTTTTTTCTTTTATTAAAATATCTGAGATACATCTGTTGCCATTTCCACAAGCGTCTGCCATTTGACCATCTGAATTAAAATATTTTATTTCAGCATCAGCTTGAGTTGAATTTTCTATATAAATTAACTGATCAAAACCAATTCCTTTTTCTCTGTTAGAAAGCTTTAAAATTTGTTCTGGATTTAAAGAGATTTTTTGGTTTCTATTATCAATTATTAAGAAATCATTTCCTAAACCATCCATTTTAAATGCTTTAAATTTCATAATTATTTAGTTTTAGACCGTTTTCTTGACTTTATAAACATATCTATGTAGTTTCAGCCCACTTCCAAGAAAAAGGTAGTCTTTTTCTGGTGTCCCTGAATAAGGGAGATCAACACTAGTCAGCGAGTTTTCGCCCACTAGTGCGATACCTGCTGGAAGTAAAGAAAAATTATGTTTGAGAATTTAACAGATAAAATTGAGTCGGCCTTTTCCTTTTTTAACAAGATAACAAGGCTAGATGAGAAACAAGCTGATGAGGGTCTTAGAAAAATAAGACAAGCTTTATTAGAGTCTGATGTTGCGCTTTCGGTTACTAAAAAATTTATTGAAGATGTAAAACCAAAAATTATCGGCCAAGAAGTTTTAAAATCTGTAACCCCCGGCCAGATGATCATCAAAATAGTAAATGATGAATTAATTAAAGTATTAGGTAGCGAGAAGTCAGAACTAAATTTAGGAAATGTTCCACCAATTAAAATTTTAGTAGTCGGTTTACAAGGTTCAGGAAAAACAACTTCAACAGCAAAATTAGCTCATTTTTTACAAAAAAAATTATCAAAAAAAGTTCTAATGACGAGTTTAGATATCTATCGTCCAGCAGCTCAACAGCAATTACAGGTGCTTGGAAATGATAACGATATTAAAACATTGCCTATTGTTGAGGGTCAATTACCTGTTGAAATATCAAAGAGAGCTTTGAATGCAGTTTCTTTAAGCGGTGAGGATGTGGTTATTTTTGATACTGCGGGAAGAACTCAAATTGATCAACAGATGATGATGGAGCTAAAACAGCTTGAAAATGAAATACAGCCACATGAAATTGTGCTTGTTGCAGATTCGTTAACAGGTCAAGACGCAGTAAATATCGCTCAAGAATTTCAAAAAACTGTAAATTTATCATCGATTATTCTGACAAGAATTGATGGTGACGGAAAAGGTGGTGCTGCTTTAAGTATGAAGGCGGTAACAGGATGTCCAATTAAATTTTTAGCTACTGGTGAGAAAATTGATCAACTAGAAGCCTTTCATCCTGATCGTATTGCAAACCGAATCCTTGGCATGGGAGATGTTGTATCATTAGTTGAAAAAGTTGCTGAAGATCTAGAGCAAGAAAAAATTGAAAAAATTGAAGAAGATATAAAAAAAGGATCTTTTACTTTTGATACATACCTTCAACAAATAAGACAGATGAAGAAAGTAGGAGGTATGAGCGGAGTACTTAGTATGATGCCAGGTGTTTCAAAGATGAAAAAGCAAATTGATGAATCAAATCTAGATGAAAGCTTACTAAATAAACAGGAGGCAATCATTTTATCAATGACGCAAAAAGAAAGAGATAATCCAAAAATTATTGGAGGCTCAAGAAAAAAAAGAATTGCAAATGGATCTGGTACAGACATTTCAATGGTAAATAAACTTCTCAAACAACACAAGATGATGACAAATGTTATGAAAAAAATGTCAAAAGGTGGAAGAGGAGCTTTACAAGGTTTGGATGGTATTCCACCGGACCTTTTAAATAACTTAAAATAAAAAAAGAAAGGAACACAATGTTAAAAATAAGAATGTCTAGAGGAGGTGCAAAAAAAAGACCAGTTTATAAAATTGTAATTGCAGACTCTAGAAAACCACGTGACGGAAGATTTATAGAAAAAGTTGGCTTTTTTAATCCTCTGTTACCAAAAGATAAAAAAGAAAGATTGAGTTTAGATATTGAGAGAATTAAATATTGGTTAGAAAAAGGTGCAAAGCCATCTGATCGTATTGCAAGGTTTTTAGGTGAAGCGAATGTAATCCCTAAGCCAGCACAAAAGAATAACCCAATTAAAGCTAAACCAAAAAAGAAAGCTCAAGAAAGATTAGCTGCAGCAGAAGAAGCAAAAAAAGCTGCTGAAGAGGCTGCAAAAGCAGAAGCTGAGAAACCGGCTGAACCAGCTCAACCCGAGAATGAAGCTAAACCTGAAACAGAGGCGCCTAAAGAAGAAAAAGCTGCTGCTGAAACAAAGCCAGAAGCAGAGGCTCCTAAAGAAGGAAAAGCAGCCGAAGCTCCAAAAGCTGAAAGCAAAGAAGAAGATAAAAAATAAACTAGATATGTTCTCAGCTAATATTTTTACATTGTATCCTGAAATTTTTCCTGGAGCTCTTGGTCATGGAATTTATCAAAGAGCTTCAGAAAAAAAAATATGGGAATTAAATGTTAAAAATATTCGTGATTATGCATATGATAAGCATGCCACAGTAGATGATAAACCTTTTGGTGGTGGTAGCGGCATGGTTTTGAAAGCTGATGTGCTTAATGAATGTTTAGAGAAAAATTCAAACGATTATAAAACTTATTATTTATCTCCAAGGGGCAAAGTATTTAATCAAGAACTTGCCAATGAATTTTCAAAATTGAAAGGAATAAACTTATTATGTGGTCACTTTGAAGGAGTTGATCAGAGAGTATTGGATCACAGAAATATTGATGAAATTTCTGTTGGTGATTATGTTCTCTCAGGTGGAGAAAGTGCTGCAGTTGTTGTGCTTGATGCTGTTATAAGATTACTACCAGGTGTTCTTGGTAATGAAAATTCAACTAAAGAAGAGAGCTTTAATAATCATTTACTTGAATATCCTCAATATACTCAGCCAAGAAAATGGCGAGATTTAGAGGTTCCGGAGGTTCTATTATCTGGGAATCACGGGGAAATAAAAGACTGGCGTTTAAATCAATCACAGAGTATAACTCAGCGCCGTAGACCAGATTTATGGACTAAGCACTGTAATAAAAGTAATAAAAATTAAAATATGAATAGAATTGAAGAAATTGAAAAAAAACATTTAGAACAAGTTTCTGCTGGAAAAAAAATAACAGAATTTTTTCCTGGAGACACAATTAAAGTAAACGTTAGAATTGTAGAAGGAAAGAGACAAAGAGTTCAGGCTTTTGAAGGAGTTTGTATAGCTAAGAAAAATGGCGGAATTAACTCTTCATTCACAGTCAGAAAAGTTTCTTTTGGCGAAGGTGTTGAAAGAGTGTTCCAATTATATAGTCCAAACCTAGACTCTGTTGAATTGATACGTTCTGGAAAAGTAAGAAGAGCTAAACTTTATTATTTAAGAGACAGAAGTGGTAAATCTGCTCGTATTAACGAAAAAATCAAAAAGAAATTAGGTATAGAAGTAGTTCAAGAAGCTACAAAAGAGCAAGTAGCTAGCGAAAATTCAATAAAAGACGAAGTAGAAAAGCAATCTACTCCAACTGAAACAAAATCAGAAAATCCTAAAGATACAAATCAAGAAAAAAAATAATCTTATAATGGCTCAAACATTATACGACAAATTATTCGATAATCATTTGGTGGCAAAACAGGAAGATGGCACATGTTTATTATATATTGATAGACACTTAGTTCACGAAGTAACTAGCCCACAAGCTTTTGAAGGCTTGAGAATGAATAATAGAAAAGTCAAGCACCCTGAGTATACATTGGCTGTTGCTGATCACAATGTTCCTACAACAGATCGTAGCAAGCCAATTGAAAATGAAGATTCAAGAATTCAATATGAAACTTTAGATAATAACTGCAAAGAATTTGGTATCGATTTTTTTGGTTTAAATGATATTCGACAAGGAATTGTTCATGTGATTGGGCCAGAGCAAGGTTTAACACAACCTGGTATGACAATAGTTTGTGGCGATAGTCATACAGCAACGCACGGTGCATTTGGCGCTTTAGCATTTGGAATTGGTACATCAGAAGTTGAACACGTATTAGCAACTCAAACTTTGATTCAACAAAAATCTAAAAACATGAAAATTGAAATTCAAGGTAAACTTCCAACAGGAGTAACTGCTAAAGACATTATCTTAACAATAATTGGTAAGATAGGAACGGCGGGTGGAACTGGTTTCGTAATTGAGTATTGTGGTGAGGCCATTAAGAATTTAACAATGGAAGAAAGAATGACAGTTTGCAATATGTCGATTGAGGCAGGGGCAAGAGCTGGAATTATTCAACCAGATGAAAAAACAGTTGAATTTTTAAAAGATAGACCTTTATCTCCAAAAGGTGAAAATTGGGAGAAAGCAAAAAACTATTGGTTGTCATTAAAATCTGATGAAGGTGCAAAATATGATGAGACACTAATTTTAAAAGCAGAAGAAATTATTCCTTCCGTAACATGGGGAACTAGTCCTGAAGATGTATTACCAATAAATGCTTCAGTGCCAGGGCCAGAAAAATTTTCTGATCCTGATAAAAGAAAAGCGGTAGAAAGATCTTTGGATTATATGGGATTAAGCCCTGATACTAAATTAGATGAAATTTCTATTGATAAGGTTTTTATTGGATCATGTACAAATGGAAGAATTCAAGATTTAAGAGCAGCGGCAGAGATTTTAAAAGGTAAAAAAATTGCAAAGAATGTTACTGGCTACGTTGTTCCAGGATCTGGATTAGTTAAAAAACAAGCAGAGGAAGAAGGATTAGATAAAATATTTATAGACTCTGGACTTGAATGGAGAAATGCAGGTTGTTCAATGTGCTTAGGCATGAACCCTGATCAATTAAAACCCCAAGAAAGATGCGCGTCTACATCAAATAGAAATTTTGAAGGAAGGCAGGGAAGAGGCGGAAGAACTCATTTATGTAGCCCTGCAATGGCAGCAGCAGCAGCTATTGAAGGAAAGTTAACTGATGTGAGAAAGTTTAATAATGGATAAGTTTACTCAAGTTAAAAGTATTCCAGCGTATCTACCAATTGTAAATGTTGATACCGATATGATCATTCCAAAGCAGTTTTTAAAAACTATTAAAAGAACCGGTCTTGGTAAAAGTTTATTTTTTGAATTAAGATATGATGAGCAAGGAAATCCTTTAAAAGAATTTGTTTTAAATCAAGAACCATACAATCAATCTAAAGTTTTGATTGGAGAAAAAAATTTTGGCTGCGGGTCATCAAGAGAGCATGCTCCATGGTCATTGCTTGATTTTGGTATTAAGGTTGTTATTGCACCATCTTTTGCTGATATTTTTTATAATAACTGTTTTAAGAATGGAATTTTACCTATCGTTTTAAAAGATGAAGAAATTAAAGAATTAGCTGAGCTATCAAAGGAAAAAAAAGAAATTACAATAAATTTAGTAGAACAAAAAATTGAAAAAGGAGATAACAGACCTTTCGATTTTGATGTTGAACCATTTAGAAAAGAATGTTTGATGAATGGTTATGATGATATTGCCTTGAGTCTTAAAAAAACAAGCGATGTTGAGAACTATATAGAAAAACAAAAAAAAGCTACGCCTTGGTTATTTAGTGCCTAAAAATTTATTACTACTTGCTGGAGACGGTATCGGTCCAGAAATAATGGACGAGGTAAAAAAAATTATCTCTTGGTTAAATTCAAATAAGAATTTAGAGCTAAATGTAACAGAAGAATTAGCTGGCGGAGTATCATATGATAAACACAAAACTCCATTGACAGATGATGTTCTTTATAAAGCAATGGATAGTGATGCAGTTTTGCTAGGAGCTGTGGGTGGCCCGAAATATGATCAGCTTGAATTTTCTAAAAGACCAGAAAGAGCGTTATTAAGATTAAGAAAAGAATTGAGATTGTTTGCAAACTTAAGACCAGCAATATGCTTTTCTGAACTTGTAAGCGCTTCAAGCTTGAAACCAGAAATTGTTTCTGATCTAGATATCATGATTGTAAGAGAGCTGACGGGAGGAATTTACTTTGGTGAGCCTCGTGGAGTTGAACCTATAGCTAATGGAGAAAAAAGAGGTATCAACACACATGTTTACACTTCGAAAGAAATTATTAGAGTTGCAAAGGTTGCTTTTGATCTTGCCAAAAAAAGAAATAAAAAAGTAACATCAGCAGAGAAATCTAATGTGATGGAAGCCGGAATGCTTTGGAAGGAAGAAGTTCAAAAATTTTATGATGAAAATAAAAATTATAAAGATGTTGAACTAAGTCATATGCTGGCTGATAATTGCGCGATGCAACTTGTTAGAAATCCAAAACAATTTGATGTGATTGTTACTGATAACTTGTTTGGAGATATGCTTTCGGATGAAGCTGCAATGTTAACTGGATCTCTAGGAATGTTACCTTCTGCCTCATTAAGTGAAAAAGATAAAAATGGAAGAATTAGGTCAATGTATGAACCTTGCCATGGCTCTGCTCCTGATATTGCTGGTCAAGGAATCGCAAACCCACTTGCAATGATCCTTAGTTTTGCAATGGCTCTTAAATACTCGTTAGATTTAGATGGTGTTGCTGATGAAATTGATTCTGCTGTGAAGGCAGTTTTAAAGGACGGTCTTAGAACACCAGATATTATGGAAGATGGAAAGCGAAAAGTTTCAACTTCTGAAATGGGATCGGCAATCATCGATAAATTAAAGTAATTTAATTTAAATTGAGACATATTGTGATTTTGAATAATTTTTATTTTCAGTTAGATTAATCTTTATGAAATTTGAAAGTCCTTTGTCTCCACACTTACAAGTTTATAAATGGCAGTTGTCATCTCTACTATCCATTACACATAGAATGACGTCTATATTTAACTTAATGGGTATGATGTTTTTTGCATTGTGGATCTTCATGCTTTTTTTGGGAGAGAATGTTTATAAATATTTTGAAATTTTTTCTGCTACAGTTATCGGTAAGTTTATTTTTGTGGGCATAACTTGGTCTTTTTCTTATCATTTATTAAATGGTATCAGGCATTTATTTTGGGACATGGGCTATGGTTATGAAATCAAAACTGCAAATTTAAGTGGTATTTTAGTATTATTATCATCGTTTATTTTAACTTTTTTGGCTTGGGTGTTTTAATGAATCACGTTGTTTCAAAATGGTTATTACAAAGAGTGGCAGCAGTTATTTTATTACCATTTTTAATTTGGTTTTTATTTCATTTTGATAATTTAATGGCATTTAGTTATTCAGATGCAGTGATATTTTTAAAGAATAAGATTTATGTAGGCATATTAAGTTTGGTATTTCTTTTAGCATTTTTTCATATGAGAATTGGAATGGGAGAAATATTCGAAGATTACATCCATAATGAAAAAGTAAAAAAAATAGCTAGTGGTTTAATATTATTAATTTCTTTAATAATTCCTATTGCCGCTATCTCAGCAATGGTTATATTAGGATTATGAGTTACGACGTAATTAATCATGAATACGATGTAGTTGTAGTAGGTGCGGGAGGCTCAGGTCTTAGAGCTGCCGTTGGTTTGTCTGAGGCTGGTTTAAAAACTGCATGTGTTTCAAAAGTATTTCCAACAAGAAGTCATACAGCAGCAGCGCAAGGTGGGATTTCAGCTGCTCTAGGAAATATGTGTGAAGATGATTGGCGATGGCACATGTACGATACTGTAAAAGGTGCTGATTGGCTTGGTGATCAAGATGCAATTGAATTTCTATGTAAGGAAGCGCCTCAAGCAGTTATCGAACTAGAAAAATATGGAGTTCCATTTAGTAGAACTGAAGAAGGTAAAATTTATCAAAGACCATTTGGCGGAATGACGAAGAACTACGGAAACGGTGTGGTTCAAAGAACTTGTGCGGCAGCAGATCGAACAGGTCACGCTATACTTCATACTCTTTACGGACAAGCTCTTAAAAGAGACACTGAGTTTTTCATTGAATATTTTGCACTTGATTTAATTATGGAAAATGGAAAGTGCCAAGGGATTATTGCATGGAATTTACAAGACGGAACTATTCATCGTTTTAGATCAAAGATGGTCATACTTGCAACAGGTGGTTACGGAAGAGCTTATTTTTCAGCAACTTCTGCTCATACTTGTACAGGTGATGGTGGTGGAATGGTACTTAGAGCAGGACTTCCTTTGCAAGATATGGAGTTTGTTCAGTTTCACCCAACAGGAATTTATGGTGCTGGATGTTTAATTACGGAAGGCAGTAGAGGCGAAGGTGGCTTTTTAGTAAATTCAGAAGGTGAGAGATTTATGGAAAGATATGCTCCTTCAGCAAAAGATCTTGCTTCCAGAGATGTTGTTTCAAGATCAATGACAATTGAAATTAATGAAGGCAGAGGTGTTGGAAAAAACAAAGATCATATTTTTTTACACCTAAATCACTTAGATGCTAAAATCTTAAAAGAAAGATTACCCGGTATATCAGAGTCCGCAAAAGTTTTTGCTGGAGTTGATGTTACAAAAGAGCCAATACCAGTATTACCTACGGTTCATTATAATATGGGCGGAATTCCAACTAATTATTTTGGTGAAGTTTTAACTAAAGACGCAAATGGTTCAGATACTATTGTTGATGGTTTAATGGCTGTTGGTGAAGCCGCGTGTGTTTCAGTGCACGGAGCAAACCGTTTAGGTTCAAATTCTTTAATTGATCTTGTAGTGTTTGGTAAGGCGGCAGCGGTAAGAGCTGCTGAAAAAGTAAAGCCTAATTCTAAACATGAAGATATTTCAGATGCAGAAACTCAAAAATGCTTGGATCGATTTGACAAAATGCGAAATGCTGATGGTGATACACCAACTGCAATTTTAAGGGATAAAATGCAAAGAACTATGCAAAGTAAATGTGCGGTCTTTAGAACTGACAAGACATTAAAAGAGGGTTTAAATGAAATTCAAGAGCCTTGGCAAGGATTAAACAATATATCTATCAAAGATAGATCTTTAATTTTTAACACTGATTTAGTCGAAGCGTTAGAATTTGATAATTTAATTAGACAGTCACAGGTGACCGTTGCTTCTGCTGAGAATAGAAAAGAAAGCAGAGGAGCTCACTCTAGAGAAGATTTTAAAGAAAGAGATGATGAGAATTGGATGAAACATACTTTAGCATGGCATGAAGATGGAAAGGTAAAACTAAATTATAGAGATGTTCATAATTATACTTTAACCAATGACGTTCAATATTTCCCTCCGAAAGCAAGAGTATACTAGTTATGGTACAGTTTAATCTTCCAAAAAATTCAAAAATAAAAAAAGGCAACTATTTTAAATCAGATTCTGATTCAAAAAATATTAAAAAAGTAAATGTCTACAGATGGGATCCAGACAAAGATGAAAATCCTCGTGTAGATACTTACGAAGTAGATATGGATAATTGCGGTCCAATGGTTTTAGATGCATTAATAAAAATTAAAAATGAAATTGATTCAACTGTAACCTTTAGAAGATCATGTCGGGAAGGTATCTGTGGATCTTGCGCAATGAATATTGATGGATCAAATACACTTGCATGCACAAAGTCAGCCAAAGAGATTGATGGTGATATTAATATTTATCCATTGCCTCATATGCCAGTAATCAAAGATTTGGTTCCAAACTTAAAGCAACTTTATAAGCAATATCAATCTGTTGAACCTTGGATGCAATCAAGCAAAAGTTCAAACGGAACAGAAAGCCTACAAACTGTTGAAGATCGATCTAAATTAGATGGTTTGTATGAATGTATTTTGTGCGCATGTTGTGCAACTTCATGCCCTAGTTACTGGTGGAACGGAGATAAATATTTAGGTCCAGCAGTTTTATTACAAGCTTATCGATGGATCATTGATAGTCGAGATGAGGAACGACAAAAAAGATTAAAAAAAGTAGCTGATGAATTAAAGTTATTTAGATGCCATACTATTATGAACTGCACAAATGCCTGCCCAAAAGGATTGAATCCAGCTAAAGCAATTGGTTCTATTAAAAAAATGCTGGTGACTGAAAAGTCAGCGTAGTAATATTCAAATTATGAAAAATATTTTCCACTTTGTGGATGGAAAAGAGTTTAAAGGTGAAAGCAAAAGATTAGCTGATGTTTTTAATCCAGCAACTGGTGAAGTACAGGCTAAGGTTAATTTGGCATCAAAATCTGATGTTGATGCAGCAATAAAAGTTGCATCACAGGCTTTTACAGAATGGGCAGATACTCCACCAATTACGAGGGCAAGAATATTATTTAAATTTAAGGAACTCATCGAAAAAAATTCAGATGAACTAACTAAACTTATAGTTGCTGAACATGGAAAAGTTTATGACGATGCAAAAGGTTCATTAACAAGAGGCTTAGAAGTTGTTGAGTTTGCGTGTGGCATCCCTCATCTTTTAAAAGGAGAGTTTACGGAAAATGTTGGACGAGGAGTGGATAGCTGGTCTATGAGACAACCCTTGGGAGTTTGCGCTGGTATTACACCATTTAATTTTCCAGCTATGGTTCCAATGTGGATGTTTCCAGTGGCTATAGCATGTGGAAATACTTTTATATTAAAACCATCAGAGAAAGACCCAAGTTGTTCAATGATGTTAGGTGACTTATTAAAACAAGCAGGTTTACCTGATGGAGTATTTAATGTTGTGAATGGTGATAAGGAATCTGTTGATGCACTTTTAGAGCACAAGGATGTAGCTGCAGTTAGTTTTGTAGGATCAACAGGAATAGCAAAATATATTTATGAAAATGCAGCAAAATTTGAAAAAAGAGTTCAAGCATTAGGCGGGGCAAAAAATCATTGTGTAGTTATGCCAGATTCTGATCTTGATCAGGCAGTAAATGGATTAATGGGAGCTGCATATGGTTCTGCTGGTGAAAGATGCATGGCTCAGTCAGTAGCAGTTGCCGTTGGAAATGTAGGTGACGAGTTAGTAAAAAGACTTTCTCAAAAAGTTGAAGCCTTAAAAGTAGGTCCTGGGATGGACAAAACATCTGAAATGGGTCCGCTTGTTACCAAAGAACATTTAGAAAAAGTCAGAGGCTATGTAGATCTTGGCGTTGAAGAAGGTGCAAAACTAGTTGTTGATGGCAGAAACTTAAAATTACAAGGATATGAAAATGGCTTCTACATAGGTGGCTGTTTATTTGATCATGTCACTGACAAAATGAGGATTTATAAAGAGGAAATCTTTGGCCCAGTTTTATCTGTTGTTAGAGTTAAAGACTTTAATTCAGCAGTTGATTTAATTAATAATCATGAATATGGAAACGGAACATCTATTTTCACTAGAGATGGAGACAGTGCTAGAACTTTTACAAACAAAATTAAAGTGGGAATGGTAGGAGTTAACATACCAATACCAGTTCCAATGGCTTTTCATAGCTTTGGCGGATGGAAGCGCTCTTTATTTGGCGACCAGCATATGCACGGACCAGAAGGAGTAAGATTTTATACAAAATTAAAAACTATTACTTCAAGATGGCCTTCAGGAATAAAAGATAATCCTGAATTTACAATGCCAACTATGAAGTAAGAATTTTCTAATTTATTTTACAATTTCTTTAAAATTGATTTATAGTTAATTTATGAGCATCGCGCGAGTTGGATTTGTTGGTTGGAGAGGAATGGTTGGTTCTGTTTTGATCAACAGAATGATCGAAGAAGAAGATTTTAAAAAGATTAAAGATCCAGTTTTTTTTAGCACTTCGCAGTCTGGCAAAGAAGGTCCTGATATTGGAAAAGGTGAAAATATTTTACAAGATGCTTTCGATATTGAAACTCTTAAAAAAATGGATGTCATTTTAACTTGCCAAGGTAGCGACTATACAAAAAAAATTTTTAAAGATTTAAGAAATAATGGATGGAGAGGTTTTTGGATTGATGCTGCATCAAATTTAAGAATGGAAGAGTCGAGTACAATTGTATTAGACCCTATTAATAAAAATCTTATTAAAGATGCGTTAAAAAAAGGAAAAAAAGAATTTATTGGTGGCAACTGTACTGTGAGCTGTATGTTAATGGGTATTGGAGGCTTGTTTAAAAAAGGGTTAGTAGAATGGGCAACTTCAATGACCTATCAAGCTGCATCAGGAGGTGGAGCTCAAAATATGAGGGAGTTGCTTAACCAAATGCACTGTCTTTATGATAGTTCAAAAGAACTTTTGCAAAACCCCGCTTCTGAAATTTTAGAAATTGATAAAAATGTTTATAATGAAATGAATTCTAAAAAATTTCCTGTTGATTACTTTGGGGTACCATTAGCGGGCAGTCTTATTCCGTGGATTGATTCCAAGTTAGATAACGGTCAATCACGTGAAGAGTGGAAAGCTTTTGCTGAAACTAATAAAATTTTAGGAAATTCAAAACCTGTACCAATTGATGGAACTTGTGTAAGAGTAGGTGCAATGCGTTCTCATAGTGCGGCATTAACCATAAAACTTAACAAGAAATTACCGTTAAATGAAATTGAAAATATCATTGAACAAACCAGCGAATGGACCAAGTTAATTCCAAATGAAAAAGAAGTTACAGTAAAAGAATTGAGTCCAGCAAAAGTAAGTGGTTCATTAATCATTCCTGTTGGCAGAGTAAGAAAATTAAATATTGGTGATGATTATCTTAACGTGTTTACCGTCGGTGACCAATTATTATGGGGAGCTGCTGAACCTTTAAGAAGAATGTTAAATATAGTTTTGCATCATTAAACTTCATAGAAATATACACTTTTACTGCTTCAATTTAGTCTTTGATTTTTGTTATCCATTAAATATATATCCCGCATGAAAAAAATTTCTCTTATAGGCGCTGGTCAAATTGGTGGAACTTTAGCCCATCTCATCGGATTGAAAGAACTTGCAAATGAAGTTGTTCTTTTTGATGTTGCAGAAGGTGTTGCAAAAGGAAAAGCCTTAGACATTGCTCAATCATCTGCAATAGATGGTTTTGATGTTAATTTTGTAGGAACAAATAATTATGACGATACAAAAGACTCTGATGTTGTAATTATAACAGCTGGCATTCCAAGAAAACCTGGAATGACTAGAGATGATTTATTAGGAACTAATTTAAAAATTATTAAACAGGTTGGAGAAGGAATTGCAAAATCATCTCCTAATGCTTTTGTTATTTGTATTACAAACCCCCTAGATGTTATTGTTATGGCCTTGCAAAAATATTCTGGACTTCCAAAAAACAAAGTTGTGGGGATGGCTGGAGTGTTAGATACATCAAGATTTAAATTATTTTTATCAAAAGAACTTAAAGTACCTATCAAAAAAATAGACTCTTTCGTTCTTGGCGGTCATGGAGATACAATGGTTCCTGTTCCAAATAGGACTACAGTAGATGGTAAAAATTTAATGGATTTTATTAAAGATGGAAAATTGTCAAAAGAAAAATTAGACTCTATCATTGATAGAACTAGAAAAGGTGGTGCGGAAATTGTTAAATTTTTAGGAAACGGTTCCGCTTTTTATGCACCAGCTGCTTCGGCTATTGATATGGCAGAATCATACTTAAAAGATCAAAAGAAAACATTGCCTTGTGCAGTTTATTTGGAAAATAAATATGGAGTAAGTGATCTTTATGCAGGTGTACCGGCAGTTATTGGATCGAATGGCATTGAAAAAGTAATTGAGTTAGATTTAGATGAAGAGGAGAAAAAGAACTTTGATATTTCAATTGCGGCAGTTAATGAATTATTAGATGCTGCCAAAAATATCGATCCGTCTTTAAAATAAAAATTGAACATTCACGAGCATCAAGCAAAAGAAATTTTAAAAAAATTTGGAGCACCAGTTCCAAATGGTTGTCCAGTATTTAGTTTAGATGAATTAGAATCGGCAGCAAAAAAAATTACTACTAATAAAATTGTTTTAAAGGCTCAAATCCATGCGGGCGGTAGAGGAAAAGCTGGGGGCGTAAAGTTAGTAAATAATTTAGATGAATTAAAAAAAGAAGCTAAAGAGCTGTTTGGAAAGGTGCTAGTTACTCATCAAACAGGTCCGCAAGGCAGAGAAGTAAAAAGGTTATATTTAGAAGATGCCTCTGAAATTGATCAGGAGTTTTATTTATCTTGTCTTGTAGATAGAGCTACTTCGAAAATAGCTTTTATTTCCAGTGCAGAAGGAGGAATGGATATTGAAGAGGTAGCAGCTAAAACACCTGAAAAAATTATCACTACACGTGTTGGCATCGAAGATAAAGTGAATCATAAAGATGTATTAGATATTTTAAAACCATTCAATCTTGATGGAAACGCTTTAGAAGATGGAAAAAAAATTGTTCAAGCACTGTATCAGTCATTAATTAAAACTGATGCAAACTTAATTGAAGTAAATCCATTAATCTTAACCAAAGATAATAAAGTTATATGTTTGGATGCTAAAATTAATTTTGACGACAATGCTTTATTCAGACATCCTGAAATCTTAGAATTAAGAGATCTAAATGAAGAAGACCCAATGGAAATTGAGGCTAGTAAGTATGATTTAGCTTATATTAAATTAGATGGCCAAATTGGATGTATGGTTAACGGTGCGGGCTTAGCGATGGCGACAATGGATATTATCAATCTTTATGGATCTGAGCCAGCAAACTTTTTAGATGTTGGAGGCGGTGCCTCAAAAGAAAAAGTTACAGCAGCATTTAAAATTATTTTATCAGATAAAAATGTAAAAGGGATTTTAATTAATATTTTCGGAGGAATAATGAGATGCGATGTGATTGCTGAAGGTGTAATTGCAGCTGCAAAAGAGACAGAATTAAATATTCCTTTAGTTGTAAGATTGGCTGGTACAAATTTTGAAAAGGGGAAAGAAATATTAAACAATTCTGGTTTAAAAATTATTCCAGCAGATGATTTAAATGATGCTGCTAAAAAAATAGTAGAGGCTATTAAATAAATGTCAGTACTCGTTAATAAAGATACAAAATTGATATGCCAAGGTTTTACTGGTGCAAATGGTACGTTCCATTCTGAACAAGCTTTAGCCTATGGTACAAATTTAGTTGGCGGTGTTACACCAAAAAAAGGTGGTCAGGTTCATCTAGGAAAACCAGTTTTTAATACTGTTAAAGAAGCAGTTGATGAAACAGGAGCAGATGCAACAATGATTTATGTTCCAGCTAAATTTGCAGCATCGGCAATTATTGAAGCAATAGATGCAAAAATTCCTTTGATTGTATGTATTACTGAAGGAATACCAATTCTTGATATGATTAAAGTCAAAGAAAAATTACAAGATTCTAACTCAAGGTTAATAGGACCAAACTGTCCGGGTATTATAACCCCTGAAGAATGTAAGATTGGTATTATGCCAGGACATATTCATAAAAAAGGAACTGTTGGTATTGTATCAAGATCTGGAACTTTAACTTATGAGGCGGTAGCTCAAACAACAGCAGAAGGTTTAGGGCAATCAACTTGTATTGGTATTGGTGGCGATCCAGTTAATGGAACTAACTTTATTGATTGCTTGGATCTATTTTTAAAAGACGAAAAAACTGAGTCTATTATTATGATTGGTGAAATTGGTGGATCTGCAGAAGAAGAAGCTGCTGAATTTTTAAAGAATAATCCAATAAAAAAGCCAACGGTTGGATTTATTGCAGGTATTACTGCTCCTCCAGGAAGAAGAATGGGTCATGCTGGTGCTATCATCGCAGGAGGGAAAGGTGGCGCTAAAGATAAGATTAAAACTATGCAATCTTGCGGCATAACTGTTACAGACTCTCCAGCTGATATTGGAAAAACATTGAAATCAGTATTAAATGGTTGATATAATACCAATTAATAATGTCAGCTTCTAAAAATAAAATATTTGAAACTACTTCTTTTTTAAGCAAATCGAATTCTTCTTATATAGAATTGATGTATGAGAAATATAGTAACAGCCCAGATAATGTTCCTGAAAGCTGGAGACAATATTTTGAAGGAATTAATGATAACCAAGATTTAGTAAAAAAAGAGGTTTCCGGAGCATCATGGACACCAAAAAAACTTAAACATACTTCTGATATTGATCCAGATATTTATGAAAAATTTCTTCCAGAAAACTTAAATTATTCCCTCGAGAGCAAAATTGCCAAAGAGAAACCACAAAGCTCTTCAAGTGATATCGAAAGCAATACCAAAGATTCTGTTAGGGCTATAATGATGATTAGAGCGTATCGTATTAGAGGACACCTTCAATCTGAGCTTGATCCTTTGGAATTAACAAAAAAAGAATATGCACCAGAGCTTGATCCTAAAACTTATGGATTTACTGATTCAGATATGAATAAAAAAATCTTTATAGATGAAGTACTAGGATTGAAGTATGCCACCTTGAAAGAAATATTAGATATTCTTAAAAGAACTTATTGTTCAAATATAGGTTTTGAATTTATGCATATGAATGATCCAGAAGAAAAAAGCTGGATACAAGCTCGTATAGAAGGAAAAGATAAAGAGATACATTTTACCGAAAGAGGAAAAAAAGCAATATTGAATAGATTAATAGAAGCCGAAGGCTTTGAAAAATATCTTGCAAAAAAATATGTTGGAACCAAAAGATTTGGATTAGATGGATGTGAAGCTCTTATTCCAGCAATGGAGCAGATTATTAAAAGAGGAGGCGCATTAGGTTGTAAGGAAGTAAAAATTGGTATGCCTCACAGAGGAAGATTAAACATACTTACAAATGTCATTCAAAAACCATTAAAAAAAATTTTTAAAGAATTCGCTGGAGATCCTGGAATAGCAAGTGGTGGAGTATCTGGTGATGTAAAATATCACCTAGGAGCATCTGCAAATAGAGAATTTGATGGAAATTTAGTCCATGTAAGTTTAACAGCAAACCCTTCGCATTTAGAAGCTGTAAATCCTGTAGTGTTAGGTCAAACAAGAGCAAAACAAGATTTTCATAAAGATAAAGATAGGAAGCAAGTAATACCAATTTTACTTCATGGAGACGCGGCTTTTGCAGGACAGGGTATTGTAGCTGAGTGTTTTGCTATGTCAGGGTTAACAGGTCATAATATTGGTGGAACTATTCATATTATTGTGAATAATCAAATTGGATTTACTACACAGCCTGAGTTTTCAAGATCTTCGCCTTACCCATCAGAAGTAGCTAAAATGGTTCAAGCTCCTATATTTCATGTTAATGGAGATGATCCTGAAGCAGTCACTTACTGCGCAAAGATTGCAACAGAGTATAGACAAAAATTTAACAGAGATGTTGTTATAGATATTTTTTGTTATAGAAAATTTGGACATAATGAAGGTGATGAGCCATCATTTACTCAGCCATTAATGTACAAAAAAATCAAAAAACATGAATCTACTTTGTCAAAATATTCAAAACAATTAATTGATGAAGGTAGTATATCTGAAGAATATTTTAAAAATGAATTAGCAAATTATCAAAAAATATTAGATGAAGAATTTGAAGCTTCCAAAAATTATAAATCAAATGAATTTGATTGGTTCACTGGAGTATGGTCAAAATTTACTTCTGAATTAGGGCAAGATAGAAGAGGTGTCACTGGTGTTGATATTGAAAAAATAAAAACATTAGGGAGAAAATTAAGTACAATTCCTACAACATTTAATCCTCACAAAACAATATCTAGGATATTTGAAAATAGATTAAACATGCTTGAAACAGGAAAAGAAATCGATTGGGCACTTGCTGAAACACTGGCATTGGGGACTATTTCTGATGAGGGTTATGGAGTTAGATTAGTTGGACAAGATTCTGTAAGAGGAACTTTTAGCCATAGGCATGCGGGCATAAATGATCAAGAAACTGGCGAAAGGTATTATCCAATTAAAAACCTTTCTTCAAATCAAGGAAAAGTAGAAATTGTAGATAGTTTATTGTCTGAAATGGGAGTTTTGGGTTTTGAATATGGTTACTCTTTAACAGATCCTGATACATTGGTTTTATGGGAAGCTCAATTTGGAGATTTTGCAAATGGTGCTCAGGTAATTTTTGATCAATTTATAAGTTCTGGAGAAAAAAAATGGACTCGTGCTAGTGGACTTGTAATGCTTTTACCTCACGGATACGAAGGCCAAGGACCCGAACATTCTTCGGCAAGAGTCGAAAGATATTTACAGGCATGTGCTCAAGAAAATATTCAAGTAGTAAATTGCACAACACCAGCAAATTATTTTCATGCACTAAGAAGGCAACTTCATCGTCCTTTCAGAAAACCATTAGTAGTATTCACACCAAAATCATTATTGAGACACAAAAGGTGTATTTCTGAAATTGAAGATTTTACAAAAGAAAATTCATTTCATAGGGTGCTTTCAGATAAAGCAGAATACTCTCAATACAATATGATACCATTGGCAAAGGATGAAGAAATTGAGAAAGTTATTTTGTGTACTGGTAAGATTTATTATGATTTAGTTGATGAAAGAGAAAAGCAAAAAGCAAACAAAGTTCAACTAGTTAGAATTGAACAACTTTATCCTTTCCCAGCTAAAACCTTGGCAAGGCATTTGAATAGATTTTCAAACGCAAAAAGTTTCATATGGTGTCAAGAAGAGCCTCAAAACATGGGTTGCTGGAATCATGTTGAGCGATATGTAAATCGAACTTTAGAGTATATAAACGCAAAGTCTAAAAAATTAAAATATACTGGCAGGAAGCCATCAGCCTCACCAGCAAGTGGCTACCTCAAAAAACATCTTGCCCAACAGCAAGAAATTGTTACAACAGCGATTACAATATAATGAGCACCCCAATCTTAGTTCCTACACTTGGAGAATCTGTTACAGAGGCCACGGTTGCAAAGTGGATTAAAAAAACTGGAGACAATGTAAATGAGGATGAGCCTATAGTAGAGCTTGAAACAGATAAAGTTAGTGTTGAAGTAACCTCGCCAACATCAGGAGTGCTATCTGAGATAAGTATTAAAGAAGGAGAAACAGTTGGAGTAGGTGCAAAACTTGGAGAGATTGGTGAAGCAGGATCGGTTTCTGCTGCCCCGGTAAAAAAAGAAGAAAACAAAGTTAAAGAAATTAAAAAAGAAGAAATATCAGATATATCAAAAAAAGAAGAATTAATTTTGGAGAAAGAAGCGCCTCAAAAAGAAGCGGCAAAAGTTGTTCCAATTAACTTAGAGAAAAAATCAGTAGACCCATCTCCTGCAGCAAAAAGAGTAATTGTAGAAAATAATTTAGACGTTGCAAGCATTCAGGGGACAGGAAAAAGAGGTCAAATTTTAAAAAGCGATTTGATTGGATTAATGGGAGTAAACCCTGGTTTAGATAAAAAATTCCAAGATAAAGGTCCTGAAGAGCGAGTTAAAATGTCAAGGCTAAGGGCAACAATTGCTAAAAGGCTAAAGGAAGCGCAAAATACTGCAGCGATGTTGACGACTTTTAACGAAGTAGACATGTCAATGATAATGCAAATTAGAAAGGATAACAAAGAGGAGTTTGAAAAAATTTATGGTGTAAAACTTGGCTTTATGTCCTTTTTTGTAAAAGCATGTGTAAATGCATTGCAAACATTTCCAGCAGTTAATGCAGAGATTCAAGGCGAGGAAATAGTATATAAAAATTATTATAATATTGGAGTGGCTGTTGGTACTGACAAAGGTTTGGTTGTGCCGGTAGTTAGAAGTGCAGACCAAATGTCATTTGCTGATATTGAAAAAGAAATTATTAATCTTGGTAGCAAGGCTAGGGATGGTCAATTATCTATTGAAGAACTTCAAGGTGGAACATTTACAATTACAAATGGCGGCATTTATGGCTCAATGTTATCAACACCAATTTTAAACCCGCCCCAGTCAGGTGTTTTAGGGATGCATAATATAGTCCAGAAACCAATTGTAATTAATGGAAAAATAGAAATTCGTCCAATGATGTATTTGGCTTTATCATACGATCATAGGATTATTGATGGCAAAGAAGCAGTTTCTTTTTTAGTACGTGTTAAAGAAATTTTAGAAGATCCAAGAAGATTATTTTTAAATTTATAATGGAAAATTTTGATGTAATTGTAATCGGTGGTGGTCCAGGCGGATATGTATGTGCAATTCGTGCGGCACAACTAGGACACAAAACAGCATGTATTGAGTCGAGAGGTTCTCTTGGTGGGACATGTTTGAATGTAGGATGCATACCTTCAAAATCATTACTTCATTCCGCAGAGATGTTTCATAAAGCTAACAAAGAATTTGATAAAATTGGAATTACGACTAATGGCTTATCTTTAGATGTATCTAAGATGATGAGTCATAAGTTGAAAACTGTAGACGGATTAACAAAAGGTATAGAGTTTTTGTTTAAAAAAAATAAAGTTACATACATTAAAGGACACGGTAGTTTTGCATCAAATAATACAGTAAATATAAAAAATTCAGACGGATCTGATAGCCAAGTAACAGGTAAACATATAATTATAGCTACAGGGTCTTCTGTGGCTACATTACCAAATATAAATATTGATGAAAAAGTTATAGTATCATCTACTGGTGCCTTAGCATTAGAAAAAGTCCCAAATAAAATGGTTGTGATTGGTGGTGGCGTAATTGGTCTTGAGCTTGGATCTGCATGGATGAAATTAGGTGCTGATGTAGAAGTTGTTGAGTACATGGATCATATTCTTCCAGGAATGGATAGGGAAGTTTCAGATAGCTTTCATAAAATTTTAAAAAGACAAGGAATGAAATTCAATCTTTCATCAAAAGTTAATAAAGTTAATAGCGATGGGTCAAAGGCCACTATAGAGTTTGAAAAAGATGGCTCAAATAATATTTTAGAGGCAGACGTGGTATTAGTTTGTGTTGGTCGAAAGGCTAATACAGACGGCCTTGGGCTAGAAAATGTAAATATTGAAAAAGATGAAAAAGGAAGAGTAAAGATTGATAAGCATTTTAAAACAAATGTTGAAAACGTATATGCAATTGGTGATGTTGTAGTTGGACCGATGTTAGCTCACAAAGCCGAGGAAGAAGGTATTGCTGTAGCTGAGATGATTTCAGGCAAATATGGACATGTAAATTATGATGTAATTCCTGGAGTAGTTTATACACATCCAGAAGTTGCTTCTGTTGGAAAAACTGAAGAGGAATTGAAACAAGTTTCAATTGAATACAAGGTAGGAAAATTTCCTTTTATGGCAAATTCAAAAGCTAAAGTTAACGATGAAGCTGATGGATTTGTAAAAATCTTAGCTGATAAAAAAACTGATAAAGTTTTAGGTGTTCACATTGTAGGTCCTGATGCAGGAAATCTAATTGCTGAACTTGCATTAGCTATGGAGTTTGGTGCAAGCTCTGAAGATATTGCTAGAACGTGTCATGCGCATCCTACTTTAACAGAGGCTGTTAAGGAAGCTGCGTTAGCAGTAGATAAAAGACCAATTCATATGTAATTAACTAATCTTTTGATTAGTGCTATTCCAATCATCTAAAAAAATTTTCAATCCTTTATCAGTAAGTTCATGCTTATACATTTCATGAAATACTTTAGGAGGTATTGTTGCAATATCTGATCCAGCTTTTGCAACTTCTTTTACATGATCAATGTTTCTGATTGATGCAGATAAAATTTTTGTTTTTAAATCCTTATAATTATCAAATACTTTTCTAACATCTTGTATTAAATCAACTCCACTTTTTCCAATATCATCGAGACGTCCAATAAAAGGCGATACATATGTTGCCCCACTTTTGGCCGCCATTAATGCTTGAGTGACAGAAAAACATAAGGTTACATTTGTTTTAATTCCTTTTGCTGAAAGTTCTTTACAGGCTTTCAAACCCTCAAAAGTTAGTGGAAGTTTGATTACTATATTTTTTGCAATTTTTTTTAAAATTTTAGCTTCTTTAAGCATTCCTTCACAATCTACCGCGGTTACCTCTGCACTTACAGGGCCTTTGATTTCGTTACATATTTCTTTTAAGATTGTTTTTATATTTTTATTTTGTTTTGCAATTAATGAAGGATTTGTTGTAATTCCATCCACTAATTTTGTTTTATTAATTTCTTTGATTTCTTTAATATCTGAAGAGTCTATGTATATTTTCATAAATAAAAGCTAAAAATTTCTAATTAACAAATTTATTATGCTAGTTGATGTTCTATTACCATTAAATTTTGATCAAACCTTTACATATAAAATAGATCAAAAAGCAGAAGTTGGGAACATAGTATTAGTATCCTTTAAAAATAAGGAAATTATTGGCGTTATATGGAGCCTTAATTCTGAAAGTTTAAAAAAAGGGATTAAAATAAAAAAAATTATTAAAATTTTAGATCTTCCTACGTTTTCAATAAATAAAATTAACTTTATTAAACAAATGTCAAATTACAATCTTATTAAAAAAGGATTGGTTCTAAACTTATTTTTATACAAGAACGGGCTCAAAAGTTTTGAAAAAGGATTAAAAAAAATTAATGATTTTTCAGAGTTTAAACCAAAAATTAATTTAAATAAAAATTTAAATTCTGAGCAAGAAGATATTTTAAAAAATATTGAAAAAAAAATAGATTTTAAAAAATATTCAACAAATTTACTTCAAGGAATTCCAGGGTCGGGAAAAACTCATATTTATTTTGAAATTATCAAAAAAGCTCTAGAAGAAAATTATCAAGTTTTAGTTCTGCTTCCAGAAAAGGGATTGAGTGAGCAAATTGCAAAAAGATTTAAAGATTTTTTTCAATATGAGCCTGCCATTTGGCATTCTGGAATAAAAGATAAAATTAAAAAAAAAATTTGGAAAGGTGTTTTTAAAAATGAAATTAAACTTATCCTTGGTGCTCGATCAGCATTATTCCTTCCTTTTCAAAATTTAAAGTTAATTATCATTGATGAAGAACATGACGCCTCATACAAACAAGAAGAAGGTATATCTTTCAATGCAAGAGATATGGCAATCTTGCAGGCTTCAATAGATCAATTTCCTATTTTTTTAGTTAGCGCAACTCCATCAGTTGAAACTTTTTATAATTCAAAAAACAAAAAATATAATTATTTTTCTTTAAAAAATCGCTTTAACCAATCTGAGTTGCCTGAGATTCAAACTATAAAATTAACTAAAGAAAATATATCTGAAAATAATTTTATTTCTGAATTGGTAGTTAAAGAAGTCAAAAACTATCTCAAAACTGGTGATCAGGTTTTGTTTTTTTTAAATCGAAGAGGTCACTCAACATTTGTTTTTTGCTACAAATGTATGAAAAGATTAGAATGTCCAAAATGTTCTGTTGGATTGGTTTATCATAAAAGAGATAATACTGCTCTATGTCATTATTGTAATTATTCAACTAAACTTGAAAGACAATGTAAGGATAATTCGAAATGTAACTTTAAGTTTTATGGTTTAGGGTTAGAAAAAGTATTTGAAGAAATAAAAAATAAATTCAAAGGTTATAATGCAGATATTCTTTCAAGTGATTTAACTGAATACAATACATTTTCAGATAAATTAAAAAATATCGAAGAAAATAAAACAAAAATAATTGTAGCAACGCAGATTGTCTCAAAAGGTTTTAATTTTAAACACTTGAATTGTATTGTGGCCGTAAATTGCGACAGCGCATTTCTTGGAAATGATATAAGGTCCTCAGAAAAAAATTATCAATTATTATCTCAATTATCTGGAAGGGCGGGTCGTTTTAATAAAAAGTCCAAAATTTTTTTACAAACATTTGATGATAAAAATAATATTTTTGAGTCTTTAAAAAAATTTAATTCAGATAATTTTTATAAAAAAGAGATTGATTTTAGGAAATATTCTAATTTGCCTCCTTTTTATAAATTCATATCTATTGTTGTTTCGGGCAAAAATAGTTTTCATGTTCAAAAATATGCAATTCAATTAAAACAAACTTTGCCCAAGAATGAATTCATTGAAATATATGGTCCAGTTTCAGCAGTGATTTCAAAAATAAAATCAGATTTTCGCTTTCGATTATTAATTAAATACAACCCTAAAGTTACCCCACAAGCGCAAATTAAAAAAAAACTTGAACTTGCTCAATTACCTAAGAATTTGAAACTACAAGTCGACGTAGATCCGTTAAATTTTGTTTAATTATGACATCTTGTCCACCAGATCTGGCTTGATATGGCTATTCCTCAATGGTAATTATCAGCCCAAAAAAGGGATAATTTTGACTCAAAATACAAGTAATTTTGCAGATGCAGCTGGGCGATATGCACTATCTTTGTTTGAGATAAGTAGTGAAGAAAAAGTTTTAGATCAAATTGAGCAAAATATAAAATTTATTGATATTGCTTTAAATCAGTCCAATGATTTAAAGAAGTTTGTGAAAAATCCAACATTAAAAAAAATTGATAGATTAAAAGTTATAGAGGAGCTTGGCAAAAAAAATAATTTTAACAATCTATTTGTAAATTTTTTAAAAATCTTAGTTGAGAAAAATCGTTTCTTTTTTTTAGAAAAAATTGTTAAAGATTTTAAAAATATTTTATCTGACTTCAGAGGCGAGTTAAATGCAATCGTTTCGATGCCAACTAAAATGTCAGATGCTCAAATTAAAGAAATTGAAAGTATGCTTAATAACGTTCTTAAAAAGAAAGTTAATCTAGATTTTAAATTTGATCCAAGTTTAATTTCTGGAGCCAAACTTCAAATAGGCAGCTTGATGGTGGATGATACTGCCAAAGCTAAATTTAACAAAATATTAAATAACTTGTAGGAGATAAAAATGGATATTAACCCTTCTGAAATAACAAAAGTAATAAAAGATCAGATAAAAAACTTTGGTAAAGACGCTGAAGTTTCTGAGGTTGGACAGGTGCTATCTGTAGGAGATGGTATTGCGAGAATTTATGGATTGGATAACGTTGAAGCTGGAGAAATGGTTGAGTTTTCTGAAGGAACAAAAGGTATGGCTCTTAACCTTGAAACTGATAACGTTGGTGTGGTTATTTTTGGAGATGACTCACATATTAAAGAAGGAGACACCGTAAAGAGAACTGGTGAAATTGTTGACGTCCCAGTTGGCAAAGAACTCCTAGGACGAGTTGTTGACGGCTTAGGAAATCCAATTGATGGAAAAGGTCCAATTAATTCAAAAGAGAAAAAAAGAGTTGAAGTTAAGGCTCCAGGAATAATTCCAAGGAAATCAGTTAATGAGCCAATGCAAACAGGATTGAAAGCAATTGATAGTTTGATTCCAATTGGAAGAGGTCAAAGGGAATTAATTATTGGTGATAGACAAACTGGAAAAACTGCTATCGCAATTGATACTATTATCAATCAAAAAGAAATTAATAAATCAGATGACGAGTCCAAGAAATTATATTGCGTATATGTAGCAATTGGTCAAAAAAGATCGACAGTAGCACAAATCGTTAAGACGTTAGAAGATGCTGGAGCGATGGAGTATTCTATTGTCGTAGCCGCAACTGCTTCTGATCCGGCACCATTACAATTTTTAGCACCTTATACTGGTTGTGCCATGGGTGAGTTTTTTAGAGATAACGGAATGCATAGTTTGATAGTTTATGATGATTTATCAAAACAGGCTGTAGCATACAGACAAATGTCATTATTATTGAGAAGACCTCCAGGAAGGGAAGCTTTCCCGGGGGATGTGTTTTATTTACACAGCAGATTGCTAGAACGAGCAGCGAAACTAAATGATGAAAATGGCGGTGGATCTTTAACCGCATTACCAATCATTGAAACTCAAGCTAGTGACGTTTCTGCTTATATTCCTACAAATGTAATTTCAATTACGGATGGTCAAATTTTCTTAGAAACTGAATTATTTTTCCAAGGTGTTCGACCAGCAGTTAACGTAGGTATTTCAGTATCTAGGGTTGGTTCAGCTGCACAAATTAAAGCTATGAAACAAGTTGCGGGTACTATTAAGCTTGAGTTAGCACAATATCGAGAAATGGCGGCATTTGCTCAGTTCGGTTCTGATTTAGATGCATCGACTCAACAGCTTTTGAACAGAGGATCAAAATTAACTGAACTCCTTAAACAAGGTCAATACTCTCCTTTGAAAGTTGAAGAACAGGTTGTGTCAATTTTTGCTGGAGTTAAAGGTTTTCTGGATGATATTGATAATTCAAAAATTAAAGATTTTGAAGATCAACTACTAAGTTCAATTAAATCTCAAGCCCCTGATATTTTGAGCAATATTGTATCTTCTGGAAAATTAGACGAAGCTAATGAAGCTAAGTTAAAAGATTTCATTACAAACTTTAAAAAGGAATTTTTAAAATAAAAATGCCAAGTTTAAAGGATTTAAGAAATCGAATAACTAGCGTTAAATCTACGCAAAAAATTACCAAAGCTATGAAAATGGTTGCTGCTGCAAAGTTGAGAAAAGCACAAGAAAATGCTGAAAAAGGAAGAGCATACTCTGAAAAAATGAATCAGATTATTAACAATCTTAAAAATTCAATAACTGATGCTTCATCTGCTCCCAAACTTCTTGCAGGTACAGGCAAGAGCGATGTTCACCTTTGTTTGGTGATGACAGCTGATAGAGGTTTGTGTGGAGGATTTAATACTAATATAGTTAAAAAAGCGAGGGAGCATTTTAACCAAGTAATAAATTCTAATCAAAAATTAAAAATTATTACTGTTGGTTCAAAAGGTTCTGATCAACTCAAAAGAAACTTTAAAGATTATATAGTAGAAAAAATATCTTATAAAAATTCAAAGACTATTTCTGTTAATGAAGCTTCTGAGCTAACAAGCAAAATTATAACAATGTTTAATAATAATGAGTTTGATGTTTGTACCATTTTTTACAATAAGTTTAAATCGGTGATTTCTCAAGAGCCACAAGCTCAACAAATTATTCCAGTAGAAAGTTCAGATACAAAAGAAATAGAAGAAACTAATGACACTCAATATGAATTCGAACCAGATGAAAATGAAATTTTGGAACATTTACTGCCTCAGAATATTACAACACAAATTTTTAAAGCATTTTTAGAAAATGCTGCTAGTGAGCAAGGATCCAGAATGTCTGCTATGGACAATGCAACACGTAATGCAGGCGATTTAATAGATAAACTAACAATTAACTATAACAGAAGCAGACAGGCCGTTATCACTAAAGAGCTGATTGAAATCATCTCTGGTGCGGAGTCATTATAAAAGGAGCTAAACATGCAAAATAAATTTGGAACAATCACTCAAGTTATTGGAGCGGTAGTTGATGTAAAGTTTGATGATCACTTACCTGAAATTAACTCAGCTTTAGAATGTGATAACAATGGCAATAGATTAGTTTTAGAAGTTGCCCAACACTTAGGTGAGGGTACAGTTAGAACAATTTCAATGGATACAACAGAAGGTCTTAAAAGAGGCGATAAAGTTACTGATACTGGCGATGCAATCAAAGTCCCAGTAGGTCCAGAAACATTAGGTAGAATTATAAATGTGATTGGTGAAGGTATTGATCAAAAAGGTGATGTAAAAACTAAAGAAAAATGGCCAATTCATAGACAGGCTCCAGAATTCGTTGAGCAATCAACTGAAACGGAAGTATTAGTTACAGGCATCAAAGTGGTAGATCTTTTAGCTCCTTACGCAAAAGGTGGAAAGATTGGTTTATTCGGTGGTGCTGGTGTTGGAAAAACAGTCTTAATTATGGAGTTAATTAATAACGTTGCGAAAGCCCATGGCGGTTATTCTGTATTTGCTGGTGTCGGAGAAAGAACAAGAGAAGGTAATGATTTATATCACGAGATGATCGAATCTGGTGTTATTAAAACAGATGGCTCTGGTTCTAAAGCTGCGCTAGTTTATGGACAAATGAATGAGCCTCCAGGAGCTAGAGCAAGAGTTGCTTTAACAGGATTAACAGTGGCAGAATATTTTAGAGACAAAGAAGGACAAGATGTTTTATTTTTCGTAGATAATATCTTTAGATTCACCCAAGCAGGATCTGAGGTGTCGGCATTACTAGGACGTATTCCATCTGCCGTTGGTTATCAACCAACTTTAGCTACAGATATGGGAAATCTACAAGAGAGAATTACGACAACAACTAAAGGATCAATTACTTCAGTTCAGGCTATTTACGTTCCTGCAGATGACTTAACTGACCCTGCACCTGCAACATCATTTTCACACCTTGATGCAACTACAGTTCTTTCAAGGCAGATTGCAGAACTTGGAATTTATCCTGCTGTTGACCCGTTAGACTCAACATCTAGAATTCTTGATCCAAGAATAGTAGGTGATGAACATTATCGAGTAGCAAGGGAAGTTCAAAGAATTTTGCAAACTTATAAATCTTTACAAGATATTATTGCTATTTTGGGTATGGATGAATTATCAGAAGAAGATAAGCTTGTCGTAGCTAGAGCGAGAAAAATTCAAAGATTTTTATCTCAACCGTTCTTTGTTGCTGAAGTATTTACAGGCTCACCTGGTAAACTTGTAGAATTGGATGCGACGATCAAAGGTTTTGATGCTATTTGTAAAGGTGAATACGATCATTTGCCAGAAGCAGCTTTTTATATGGTTGGAACTATTGAAGAAGCTGTAGAAAAAGCAGAGAAGATGGCGAAAGAAGCAGCGTAAACCATGCAAGTTGATATTGTTACTCCAGAGAAAGTTCTTTTTTCTGAAAAAGATATTTCAATGGTTACAATACCAGGTATTGAAGGTCAGATGGGTATACTAGATGATCATTTACCGGTTGTAACCTTTTTGAAGCCTGGAGTAATAAATGTAGAAAAAAGTGAAAATAAATACTTTTTTACAACTGGCGGCGTAGTTGATTTCAAGAATAACTCTCTAAGTATACTTTGCCAAGAAGTGTTTGATGTTAAAGATTTTTCAGATGAACAAATTAATAACCTAAAAGAAAGAGCTAGCAAAAAATTAGAAGATACAAAATCAACTGATCATGATATTTTTATCTCTAATGCATTGATTGATGAGCTAAATCTTCTTAAAACTAAATAGAAGTTCGAAATTCTTTAATTATAGATTCGTAAAGTTTTTTTTTAAAAGGCACTATTAGCCTTGGCAATTCATCTAGATCTACCCATTTCCATTCATTAAATTCAGGGTGCTTTTGATTGATATTAATTTCGCTATCTGGTCCTAAAAATTTCATTAAAAACCATTTTTGCTTTTGACCCTTGTATTTACCTTTCCAAATTTTTCCCAAAAGATGATTTGGAAGATCATATATAAATTCTTGTTTTGAACTTTGAACAATTCTTATTGATTGAATTCCAGTTTCTTCAAATAACTCTCTTTTAGCTGCAGTTTCAAAATCCTCATCTTTATCAACACCTCCCTGAGGCATTTGCCACGCTTCTTGATTATCTATTCTTTTGCCGACAAAAATTTTTTTTTGATCATTAAAAATCATTATACCGACACCATTGCGATATGGTAAATCATTTAAATTCTTCATGAATCTTCTTTTAAAAGATTAATAGCATATTTGAGCTGGTTATCTGTTTTTGTATTAATTTTAAAATTGTCTTTATTTCTTTTAACCGTAATGTCTGGTTCGACTCCTTTTTCATGTATAGACTCACCAGATGGCAAATAATATTTGGCTGTTGTTAGTCTTAGACCACCTCTATTTTTTAATGGAATAATTGATTGAACTGATCCTTTACCAAAACTTTTTTCGCCTAATAAAATTGCTCTTTTATGATCTTTTAATGCACCTGAAACAATCTCAGATGCAGATGCGGATCCTTGATTAATAAGAACAATCAAAGGTTTTTTATTAATTTTGTCGCCTTTTCTAGCATTATAAATTTTAATATCATTTTTATCTCTTCCTCTGGTAGATACTATTTCACCTCCATCAAGAAAAGTTTCTGTAATTTTAATTGCTTGAGATAGTAGTCCGCCCGGATTATTTCTAAGATCTAAAATATAACCATTTAGTTTTTTGTTTGGTAATTTATTTAACTGTTTTAACAACTGATTATGGCTTTGCTCATTAAAAGCACGTAATCTTATATAACCAACATTTTCCTTAACTTCTGCAGTCACCTCTCTAATTTTTATAATGTCTCTTGTAATTTGAAATTTTAACTCATCTTCAACATCAACTCTTCGAACTGTAATTTCAATTTTTGTTCCAACTTTCCCTCTCATGAGTTTGACAGCATCTAACAGCGTCATCCCTTTTACTTGTTTATTATCTATTTTGACAATGAAATCACCTGCTTGTACACCAGCTTTATCAGCAGGCGTTCCTTCAATTGGGGTTATAATTTTTACAAGACCGGCTTCCATAGTAATTTCAATACCCAATCCACCAAACTCTCCTTTAGTATCATCATTCATATTTCTAAATGACTCTGGACTCATGTATGCGGAATAAGGATCAAGGGATTGAAGCATTCCATTTATTGCTGAATCAATAACTTCACTTTGATCCACTTCGTCGACGTATTCTTTTTTAAGTGTATTTAAAACATCACTAAATAAATCTAACTTTTCATAAAGTTTATCACTTGGATTGGCTTTTACAGGACCCCATAGCAGTATGCTAAAAGAAAAGACTAAAATGTATTTTAAAAATAAATTCATTAACTTTTATGATAAGGGTGATTTGTTAATATTGTAGCACATCTATAGATTTGTTCACACAAAATAACTCTGGCTAAGGAATGTGGAAAGGTCATTTTGCCTAAAGAAATTTTTTCGTATTTTTCATAATTGTTAGAAAAACCTTCAGGTTTACCTATATAAAAATTTAATGATTCTATTCTATTGTTGTTTAGTGTTTTTATCATTTCAACTAAGTCCATAGTATTTATATTTTTGCCTTTCTCATCTAAAATTAAATTTTTAGTATTTTTACTATTATTTGTTTTATTTGGCTTATTCTTTATTTCTAAGTTTAGTATTCCACTTTTTTTTAATGAGAGGGTTCTTTTGATGTAGATATTACATAATTCATTTTCGAGCCCTTTGTTTAAACGGCCTTCACACAAGATGGAGATTTTCATTAAACAGTAATTTGCTGTTTTGGCAAAACATCTTCCCACATTTTTTCAAGATTATAAGAAGATCTTTTTTCTGGATGAAAAATATGAATAATAACTTCAATGGCATCAATTAGCTTCCAATCATTACTTTCTTGCCCTTCTATTCTGCAATTATCAATTCCATAGGACTTTAGTTTTTGTGCTGTTATTTCTGAAATAGCTTGAATATGCCTTGAAGATGTCCCGCTTGCTATAACCATATAGTCAGCAATTGAACTCTTATCTTTAAGGTCTATTATAACAATATCTTGAGCTTTGTTATCGTCTAAAATTTGGTGAACTTTATCTATAATTTTATTTTTCAAATTATTAATCTGTCTTTAATTTATATAATCTATTTTTAATATTTGATGAAGATATTTTTACACCTTTATCTTTTATATAAATCCATGCTTTTTTAGGGAAAATATCATTAGCTTTATAATTTTTTATTAAATATTTATGATTTTTTCTATAAAAAACCGTTTTTTTAATTTCTTTCAGATAACCTGGCCTACTTATTATAACAAGAGTACTAGTATTTAGAATAGATGATAATTTTTTCCATTTATGTAAAAATTTAATATTATCTGAACCAATAAGAAAAAAAAATTTTTTATCTTTATATTTCTTTTTTAAAGTGTTTAATAATTGATAAGAATATTTTTTATCAAAATCATTTATTTTTATATTTTTAATTTTACTCGTTATTTTTTTAGATAAAATTTTTCTTTGCCTAAAATTATAAAAATATTTTTTTTTTACCAAAGGATTTTTTTTAGATACAGACCATATTAATTTATTAAGCTTTAATTTTTTAATAAATAATTTCGCTATGTGAAGATGTCCTTTATGAGGAGGGTCAAAAGATCCTCCAAAAATTCCTATTCTCTCTTTTTCCCTTTTATTCAAGGACGTATTTGACCTTTACCGTTAACTACATATTTGTAAGTAACAAGCTGTTCTAATCCTACTGGTCCTCTTGGATGCATTTTATTTGTAGAAATCCCTACTTCTGAGCCAAGACCAAATTCATATCCATCAGCAAATTGTGTAGAGGCATTTGTCATTACAATTGAGCTTTGAATTTGCTTAGAAAATTTAATTATGTTTTTTTTGTCATTAGAAATTATACATTCTGTATGGTTTGTTCCATATTTTTTTATATGGTTGATTGCTTCATCAATATTATCAACAATTTTTACTGAAATTTTTGAATCCAAGTATTCTGTGCTCCAGTCTTTTTCTTTTACTGGCAATGTAAATCTAAATATTTTTTTTATATTTTTATCACCAATAATTTTACAACCACGATTATTAAGTTTTTCTAAAATATGTTTAATATCATTTTTTTTAACAGACTTATGAATTAATAGCGTTTCAGCCGCACCACAAATACTTGTTCTACGTAACTTTGAATTAAATATAATTTTTTCTGCTTTTTTTAAATTATAAGATTTGTCCAGATATACATGACATAAACCTTCCAAATGTCCTATTGTAGGTACACTTGATAAGTCCAAAACTTTTTTAACTAGTCCTTTTCCTCCACGAGGAATTATGATGTCGATATAGGCAGACATTTTAGAAAGCATTAGATCTACTAATTTTCTATCTGTATTATTTACTAATTGTATACAATCTTGGTTAATCTTATTTTTTTTTAAACTAGCTCTAAATAAATTAGAAATTGCAATATTTGACCTAAAGGCCTCTTTGCCACCCCTTAAAATAGCAGCATTTCCTGATTTGAAACTCAATACTGATACGTCAGAAGTAACATTTGGCCTTGCTTCATAAATAACACCCAGCACACCTATTGGCATAGTTACTCGGTTTATAACTAATCCGTTTGGCCTTTTCCATTTGGCTAATATTTTATTTGTTGGGTCTTTAAATGATATAACTTCTTCAATTGAAGCTAGGATAGATTTGATTCTATCTAAATTTAACATGCTCCTGTCTATTAAATTATCCTTAAGCTTATTCTTTTTGCTATTAATAATATCAATTTTATTTGCATTTAGAATTTGCTTAGTATTATTTTTAATTTCAGAGTAAAAAGTTTTGAGTACAGCATTTTTTTTCTTATCATTAATATTAGATAACTCTTCCGAAGCTTTTTTTGCTTTTTTTCCTAATGTTTGAATATATTTTAATTTACTCATTTATTTAGCACCATATTATCAATATGTATCACTTCACCTCTAGAAGTGTATCCTAAAATATTTTTAATATTTTCACTTTTCACTCCTTTGATTTTTAATATTTCTTCACTTGAGTAAGAAACAACGCCTGTTCCAATTTTTTTCTTAGATTTATTAATGATTAATACTGTGTCACCTCTATAAAATTTTCCATTTACGTCAGTGATTCCTACTGGCAATAAACTTTTACCTTTTTTAATAGCGTTAATTGCTCCAGTGTCAGCTGTAATGGATCCTTTATTTTTTAAACTACTTAATATCCATTTTTTTTTGGCATTATACTTATTAGTAAGTGGTGTAAAAATTGTATAAAATTTATTTTTTTCTAATTTTTGAATAGGATTATTTACCGTACCACGGGTTAATATCATTTTACATCCAGCATTCATGCAAATTTTAGCAGCATCAATTTTTGTAATCATACCCCCGGATCCGTAGTCACTGATACTTTTAGTTGCGCTTTTTATAACATTATTAGTAATTTTTTTTACCTCTCTAATATGTTTTGCATTTTTAAACTTTCTTGGATCTTTGGTGTAAAGTCCATCAATATCAGAGAGCATAATAAGTGTATCAGCAGACGATATTTGAGCTACACGAGCAGCTAATCGATCATTATCTCCGTATCTTATTTCATTTGTAGCCGTCGTATCGTTTTCATTTACAATTGGAATACTTTTAAATTTAAATATATTTTCGATTGTATCTTTGGCATTCAGTGCCCTTCTTCTGTCTTCTGTATCTTCAAGAGTTAATAAAATTTGAGCAATTTTTATTTTTTTTTTAGATAAAGAATTTTTAAAAAGATTGATCAACTCAATTTGACCGATAGCTGAAACAGCTTGAAATTCTTTAAGTTTTAAATTTTTCCTATTTATTTTAAGATATTTACATCCTAAAGCAATTGCCCCGCTAGTTACAATAATTACATCAATTTTTTTTTTATAGAGATTGGTTATATCTTCTGAAAGTTTATTAACCCAATTTTTATTGATTTTGTTATTTTTAATCAAAAGAGAAGACCCAATTTTAATTACTACTCTTTTTGTTTTATTTAATATCATTTTAATGCTCTTAATAATTCTTTAATATTGTTCTTTTGTAAAATTGAAATTTGAAAAAAATCTTTTTTAAAAGATTTTTTAAACTCCTCAACTTTCTTTTTAATTTCCTCGTCTTCCATTAAATCTAGTTTATTTAGTGCCACAATTTCTCTTTTGTTAATAAGCTCTGGACTATATTTCTCAAGTTCATTTCTTATAATTTTATACCGATCAAATAAATTATCCTCATTTGCATCAATTAAATGCAATATACTTTTGCATCTTTCTATATGTTTGAGAAATTTGTCTCCAAGACCAACGCCTTGATGTGCACCCTCAATCAATCCAGGTATATCAGCAACAACAATTTCTTTTTCATCAATACTTAAAACGCCCAAGTTGGGGTTTAAAGTTGTAAATGGATAATCTGCAATTTTTGGTTTTGCTCTAGTCGTTAAAGATAAAAAACTCGATTTCCCTGAGTTTGGAAAACCGACAAGACCGATGTCAGCTATAATTTTTAACTCCAACCATATTTCAAATTCTTCTCCTAGAGATCCATTTGTAGTCTTTCTTGGTGCTTGGTTGGTAGAGCTTTTGAATCTTGTATTACCCAAACCTCCTTTACCGCCAGTTGCAATTTTTATTTTTTCTCCTTCAGTAACAAGATCGTACAAAAGTGTTTTTTTATCTTCGGCATAAACTTGTGTTCCGACTGGTACTTTTAAAATTAAATCATCTCCAGATGCACCTTTTTTATTACTACCTTTTCCGTTCTCTCCTCTCTGTGCTTTAAAGTGTTGAATATATCTATAGTCAATTAAAGTATTTAAACCATTTACTGCTTCTAGAATTACAGATCCACCATTTCCTCCATCGCCACCGTTTGGACCTCCAAATTCAATAAATTTTTCTCTACGGAAACTACAACATCCATTTCCACCATCTCCAGCTTTAACAGTAATTTTAGCTTGATCTAAAAACTTCATAATAAAATATTAAATTAATTTAAGACTAATGTCTTAATATGATTTAGTGGGGAACTACAGAAATGAAAGTTTTGCCAAATTTTTTCTTTTGAAACTTCACAGTCCCTTCAATTTTAGAAAAAATAGTATGATCTCTTCCCATACCTACATTTTGACCTGGGTACATTTTAGTACCTCTTTGTCTATAAATAATATTTCCTGGAATTACTTTTTGGCCACCATATTTTTTTACGCCAAGTCTACGACCTTCACTATCTCTGCCGTTTTTCGATGAACCACCAGCTTTTTTAGTTGCCATAATTATTTATACCACTACGCACTTTTTTTAGTAGTAGTTTTATCCTTTTTTACTTCAGTTTTTTTTGCTTCAGACAAAAGTTTTCCACCTTTACCAAAGATTTTTGTAATTTGTACAACACTCATTTTTTGTCTATGACCATTTTTTCGTCTTGAGTTATGCCTTCTTCTTTTCTTGAAAATTAATACTGTCTTATTTTTTGTTTGCTTTACAATTTTTCCCTCAACTTTTGCACCTTCAATTAGAGGAGATCCTAGTTCCATATCTTGGTTATTATTAATCAAGAGCACTTCTTTGAACTCTATAGATTTGCCCTCTTCTTGAGGAAGTTTTTCTATTCTTAATTTGTCATTGGCGCTCACTTTGTATTGTTTGCCACCTGTGTTGATTACTGCAAAAGTCATATTTTTAATTTGGCGCACTATAGCCACCACTGTTATTATGTCAAGAAAACAGGGGATACTTAATTAAAAATTATCCTTTAATTCTCTTAGTTTTTTAAAGACCATTTGAGGTTCTGATCCTCTTAAACCAAGTTTTTCAATTATTGTATTTTCATCACATCTAAAAAAAATATTATTCTTTTTTTCATCAGAAATTGTAGTTGGTATTGTTGGCAATCCTTTTTGTCTGAGTTCTCTAACCTCATCTTCTCTCTTTTTTAAATTATTATTATCACCATCATATGCTAAGCAAAATTTTAAGTTGCTTTCCGTGTATTCATGACCGCAGTATATTTTTGTATCTTCAGGGAGAGATTTTATTTTCATAACTGATTTATACATTTGTTCAGGTGTACCTTCAAAAATTCTTCCACATCCAAGAGAAAAAACTACATCTCCCACAAAAGCTAATTTATTTTTTTTAAAAAAATAAAAGATATGTCCGCTAGTATGTCCTGGTGCAAAATTTAACTCAATTTCTTCATCTTCAAAATTAAATATTTCTTTATCTTTAATTTGAATATCGATACCTGGAATCCTGTCAGAGTCATTTTTAAAACCAATTATTTTACAATTATATTTTTCTTTTAATTCATGATTGCCACCAACATGATCAGCATGGTGGTGAGTAATTAAAATATACTCTAATTTTAACCCAAGTTTTTCTATTGAATTTATGACTGGCTCAGCTTCAGCTGGATCTACCACAATAGCTTTTTTTGTTATAGGATTAGAAATAATATAAGAATAGTTATCTGATAGACAATGAACTAAATTTACCTGCAATAAACTCATAATGTATTTAGATATTTTAAATTATCAGAAATTTTATGTTAGTGCTATTGGAAAGTTTTTAGCTCATCGTATTGAAAACCAATTAAAAAAATATTGTTACCTATATGACAACCAGAATATTGGATGTTTTGGTTATGCTCATCCTTATTTAAGTTTTTTAAAAGAGTACAATCTTTCAATTTCTTACTGTTATTCTAAAAGAATGGGTATATCTGATGAGGCAGTAATCAAAGGTAAAAAAATTTTAATTGATGAAGAAAGAATACCTTTTCAAGACTCTTTTTTTGATCATGCTTTTTTAATTCATTATTTAGAAAATAATCATAATACTAAATTGAGTCTTAGAGAAATATGGAGATCATTATCTCCAGAAGGTAAATTATATATTATTATACCAAATAAAAAATCATCTTGGTATTTATCTGATAAAAGCCCTTTTTCTTCTGGTAATGGATTTTCAAAAAAACAAATTAGTCAATTATTAGAGGAAAGTTTTTTTGATATACAATCAATCGAACGATTAATTTATTTTCCAAACCTAAATATTAAATTAATTAATCATGATTTTATTGAAAAATTTGGCTCGATTTTATTTAAATACTTTAATGGTGTTTATTTTTGTGTTGTTAAAAAAAGAATTTACGCAAATATAAAAAGACAAGATTTAATTAAGTCAAGCTTGGTTAAAAAAGTGATAAAAAAAATATAATCTATTTACTTACAACAAATACACCTAATTCTGAGACTAAATTTTTAATCTCTAAATTATTTGATGTAATATCACTGATTTTATTTGAAGAAATTGAAATTGATTTAATTACATTGATATTATCTAACGAACACAAATTATAAAAATCTTTGATTGAACTCATATGTAAATTTGGAGTGTCATACCAAGAATGTGGTAGTGTTTTTGTAACTGGCATTGTCCCTGTTACCAATAAATTTAATCTCACTTTCCAATAACCAAAATTTGGTATCGTAATTATTGCTTGTTTAGCAATTCTTAGTAATTCATTTAAAACTTTTCTTGGTTCATAAAACTGCTGAATTGCTTGGTTTAATATTGCTATATCAAATGATTGATTTGGATAGTTTACTAAGTCTTTTTCAGCATCACCCTCAACAACCGCAAGTCCTTTAGCTAGGCATTCTTGAACATTTTTTTGATTGATCTCCAAACCTCTTCCGTCAATTCTTTTATTTCTTTTTAGATAAAGTAATAAGTTACCATCGCCACAGCCTACATCGAGAACCTTAGAGTTTATATCAATTAATCCTGCTAAAACATCATCTTGAATTTTCATTTTTAAAGTCCTCATATGTAGAGTCTAGAAAACCTTTTAAGGTTTGGAAAAACTCTGGTTCATTAACTAAAAAAGAGTCATGACCATTATTTGTAACAATATTTACAAAACTAACTTGTGCACCTATAGAATTGAGAGCAATGACTATTTTTTTACTTTCTTCAGTTGTGTAAAGCCAGTCAGTTGAAAATGAAATAATACAAAATTTTACATTAGTATTTTTGAAAGCTTTTGATAAATCACCATTATTTAATTTATATAGATCAAAATAATCCATAGCTCTTGTAATATATAAATAAGAATTAGCATCAAAACGATCTACAAATGCATATCCTTGATATTTTAAATAGCTTTCAACTTGAAAGTCAGCATCAAATGAGAAGTTCAAACCGTCTCCTTCTTGCAGTTTTCTTCCAAATCTACTTTGAAGTCCTTGCTCAGATAAATAACTAATATGACCAGCCATTCTTGCAACAGCAAGTCCATTTCTAGGAACTTTTCCTGATAAAAAATAATTTCCAGAGTCCCAATTAGGATCCGCCATAATAGCTTGTCGTGCTAATTCATTAAAAGCTATATTTTGAGCAGAGTGACTTGCTGCACATGCAATTGGTACTGAAGAAAAAGTTCTTTCAGGATACAATGAGCAAAATTGTAAAGCCTGCATACCGCCCATTGATCCACCTAAAACTGATAAAGTTTTTTTTATTCCTAAAAAATCTAATAGGTGAGTTTGTGCACTTACCATGTCTTTGATTGTAATCACTGGAAAATCGAGACCATAAGGTTTATTTGTTTTCGGATTAATTTCTTTTGGACCTGTGCTGCCCATACAGCCACCTAGGACATTGGCACATATTACAAAATATTTATCGGTATCTATTGGTAATCCAGAGCCTACTACTTGATTCCACCATCCCTCTCGACCAGTCACATTATTTGTACCAGTTACAAATTGATCTCCTGATAGAGCGTGAAAAACTAAAATCGCATTTGATTTAGTTTCATCTAAGTTGCCATATGTCTCATAGGCAATATCAAATTTTTCTAAAGTTTCACCACAATCTAATTTAAGAGGTGCATTTATGGTGATTTTTTTAACTTTACTGTAATCAATATTCATTTTTAAAAATCGCTTAGCGATTTCCTCTTTAGCTGTTTGTTATCGCCCGCAATTCGGTAAATCGGCGGTGCCGTTTTGTACTAAAAGGCTGATTCTTTGTCAAACTATCAACTTCTTTTGATTGTATTCTAGAAGTGTTGTAAGTACTTGAAAAATGACTTTACCAAAGCCAAAAACTGTAAATGTAGATTTGTATATTGGTGGACTATCAAATATCCAAAATGTTTCAAATCCAGTTAAATTATCTGCGAATGAGTCTGCTCTTGGTCCTTCGCCCAAGGTTCTAGAGATATTTAAGAGTGGTTTTAATTTAAAAAAATATCCTGATGGCAAAAGTAGCAAATTAAAAGAAACAATTGCTAAAAAGTTCTCTATAAATGAAGATCAAATTCTAATTGGCTCAGGTTCTGATGAAATAATAAGTTTAATATGCCAATCATTTTTGAATAAAGATGATGAAGTGATTGTGTCCGAAGACTCATTTTTAATGTACAGAATTTACTCGCAATTAAATGGTGCAGTAGTCAGGTTTGCAAAAAATGAAAATAATAAATTTTCTGTTAGCGAAACTTTAAAGTTAGTAACAAATAAAACAAAAATAGTTTTCATTGCAAATCCTAACAATCCATCTGGAACGTATATTAATTCTGATGAGCTTATGAAATTAAGAAAAAATTTGCCAGAAAATATTTTACTGATGGTTGATGATGCATATGCAGAATTTGTGACCAAAAATGATTATAAAAGTGGTTTAGATATTTTTAAAAATTCCAAAAATACAGTTGTTTCTAGAACTTTTTCTAAAATTTTTGGGTTAGCCAATCTAAGATTAGGATGGGGTTATGGTTCCAAAGAAATTATAGAAGCTGCAAACTTATTTCGACCTCCTTTTAATATATCTGGTATAGCTGAAAAAGCTGGATGTGCTGCAATTTTAGATGATGAATGGATTAAAAAAAATGTCGAACATAATGAGAAATGGTCAAAAATTATTTTTGAAAAAATTTCCTCAAAAAACATTATAACAAATGATCCTGTAGCAAATTTTTTCTTATTAAATTTTGATAATGCTAAACTTAACTCAGAACAAGCTTTTGATATATTTATAAATAATAAAATCTTACTAAGAAAAATGAATACCTATGGTATAAAAAATTCATTAAGAGTTACTATTGGTACCGATGAGGAAAATAAAACTTTTTTAGATATTTTGGATAAAAATTTTTAATGAATAATATTACAATAATTGGAATTGGTTTAATTGGCTCATCTCTTGCTAGAGCAATCAGGCACAATTATTCAAAAGTTTTGATTAACTTTATTGATGTGTCAGAGGATAATCTTAAAAAAAGTAAAAGTTTATCTTTGGCAGATAGTTACAATACTAAAATTAACTCGGACGTTGAGAAATCAGAATTTATTTTTATTTGTACACCAATAAGTGCTTACAAAAATATTTTTGATGATCTTTCAAAACTTAATTTAGATCAAACAATTATAACAGATGTTGGATCATCTAAGGTTGAGGTCATAAAGCTAGCGAATGAATTTCTAAAGAATAAAGTTTTTGTACCAGGTCATCCGATTGCGGGAACTGAAAAAAGTGGTCCGGAAAATGGATTTAAAGATTTGTTTAAAAACAAATGGTTTATTTCAAATACTTGCGAACTATGTGACGAAACACACATAAAAAAAGTTAATGATATTTGGAAAAATTTAGGATCAAAAATAGAAACAATGAATTCTAAAGATCATGATTCTATTATGGCCATAACAAGTCATATACCTCATTTGATCGCATATAACATTGTAGGTACTGCAAGTGAGTTAGAAGATGACATTAAGTCTGAAGTTATAAAATTTAGTGCCAGTGGGTTCAGGGACTTTACTAGAATTGCCTCTTCAGACCCTACTATGTGGAGAGATATTATGTTGAGCAATAAAACAGAAATTATCTCATTGTTAGAAAAGTTTAATAGTGACTTATCTAAAATCTTAGATGCAATTAAAAATAATGATGGAAAGTTTTTATTTGAAAAGTTTAAAAAAACAAAAGAAATAAGAGAAAAAATTATTGAAGCAGGTTTAGATAAAAATTAATTATAAAAAGATTCTTCAAGTTTTTTCAAAAACTCTTCTCCTGTCAGATTTGGTTCAATAATATCTTTAAAGATAAAATTAATTTCTCCAGGATATTTTAAAAAACTTTTTTTTGGCCAAACCTTACCAGTATCTAGTTTAATTGGCAGACAGGCTATATTTAAGTTTTCATATATTCTTCTAGCGCCTTTTTTAAGTGGAACATTTTCATTGTAAGGTACTCGAGTTCCTTGAGGAAAAATTATTAATGTTTTTCCCTTAGCAATATTTTGCATGATTTGGTCTGAAAAATTTAAATTATTTTTAGTAGTTTTCCCACGTTCAATTGGAATACAATTTAGTTTTTTTAAGCACCAACCAAACACTGGGATACTCATTAATTCTTTTTTAAGAACAAAAAAATTGTTCGGTACTACGTAATTATATACAAAAGTTTCAAACATTGATTGATGTGCAGAAGCAATAAAAAATTTATGTTCAGTTTTTAGTTTTTCAGATCCTATAATATTTACTTTGGTATTTAGTAAAATCTTACACAAAAAAATAAAATACCAGCCTAATAATGAACTTAATTTCCTTAAAAAAGATGATGGTAAAATCAAAAGCGGTATTGCAATTAAACAACAAGTAATAATTCCTAGATATAAAAATATATTAAATATTAAAGATCTAAAAAAAATCACTTTAGATTATATTTTCAATTTTCTGTCTTTTTCTTACAGACTTTAATTTCTTTTTATCTATAATAATTTCTTCTATTAAAGGGCGCATATTATAATTAGAACTTAAAGTTCTTCCGTATGCACCGCAGTTTGTAATGCATACTAAGTCTCCTTCTTTAAGAATTGAATAGTTTTTATAAATTCCAAAAGTATCACTACTTTCACAAATAGGGCCTACAAATTCAATTTTTTTATTGAATTTTTTAGAATTTTTTTCAATTGGTAAAATCTCATGAAAAGCTTCATAGATAGCAGATCTTGCCATATCATTCATTCCTGTATCTATAATAATAAAATACTTTTCTCTTGTTTTTTTTACATAAATAACTTTTGAGATTATTATTCCAGCATTACCCGTTAAGAATCTTCCTATCTCAAAAATTATTTCAACTTTTTGTTTCTTATAAAACTTTGCAACCTCTTTTCCAAATTTTTTAAAATCAAAATTTTTATCACCTTTATAATAAGGAATTCCCATTCCTCCACCTAAATCTACATAATCAACTTCATGATTAGTTTTTCCTAATTTTAATAAAAGTTTAGATATTAATTTCAAAACTTTTTTATAAGCACCTATATCTTTAATTTGACTTCCAATATGAACACTTAATAAGTGAATTTTGATATTTTTGAGATTTTTTTTTGAATTCAAAATTTGAAAAAAATCACTGACGCTTACTCCAAATTTGTTAACCTTGGTTCCTGTTGCTATTTTTTTGTTTGTTTTAGCTTTTATGTCAGGATTAATTCTAATACCTATTTTAACGATTTTATTTAATTTTTTTGAAATTTTATTTATTGAGAGAATCTCACTTTCTGACTCTGCATTAATTGATAATATTCCCTTTTGAATAGCAAATTTTATTTCATCCTCAGTTTTGCCGACTCCAGAAAATACTATTTTTTTTGGACTAATTCCCGCTTTAAGTGCTAATTTTAATTCCCCAGCAGATACAACGTCTGCTCCAACATTATTTTTTTTTAATTCTCTTATTACTTGGATATTGGAATTAGCTTTAACAGCGTAGCAAATTAGTGGATTACTTTTCTTTAAAGATGATTGAACTAACTTAATGTTTTTTTTTATCTGGTCTGCTGAATAAATATAAAATGGAGTCTTATGTTTTTTTGCAATTTTTTTTAAATCGAAATTATTTATAAAAAGCTTTTTATTTTTGGTCTTTAAGTAATCCATTTAGATTTAGGATTGTTTTAAAATTAAATTAGTTTTCTCTTGGTAAACAGGCGGTCCCTTTTTTCCACACGAAGTAAACATAAATGATAAAATTAATACTAAGAGAGATATTTTTTTCATTTAAATTCCTTTTTTAATTTCTTTAACATTTTAACTACATTTTTTATTGAAGTTCCACCATAAGAGGTTTTGGAACTAACAGAATTTTCAATTTTTAAAGCTTTTATCACATCAGGCTTGATTAATTTGTCAATTTTCTTAATTTCAGAGAAGCTTAATTCACTTAAAGATAAATTTTTCTTTTCTGCGATATTAACTAATTTTGCAGATTTTTTATGCGCCTCTCTAAAACTTAAACCTTTTTTTACGAGATAGTCTGCAAAATCCGTAGCAGTTGTGTAGCCATAATTTGCAAATTTTTTCATAATTGCTTTGTTGGGAGATATACTTTCTACCAACTCTTTTGCTATTTTAAGATTTAAATTTAATATTTTAAAAGTTTCAAATACCGGCTTCTTATCTTCTTGCATATCTTTGAAGTATGACAAAGGTAATCCTTTCATTGTAACTAATAGAGAGTTTAAGTTTCCATATATTGCGCCAGATTTACCTCTTAATAGTTCAGCACCATCCGGGTTTTTTTTCTGAGGCATGATTGATGAACCTGTAAGCATTTTATCGTTAATGTTGATCATATTGATAATATCTGAGTTCCATAAAATAATTTCTTCAGCAAGTCTTGATAAGTGCATGGAGCAAAGACTTGATACAAATAAAAATTCTATCGCATAATCTCTATCAGACACTCCATCTATTGAATTATCAGTTGGTTTTAAAAATCCTAATTGTTTTGAAGTATAAAATCTGTCAATTGCGAACCCTGTTCCTGCTAGTGCAGCAGATCCTAAAGGATTCTCAGATGTATTTTTGATCACATTTGTAAATTTTTTATGATCTCTTTTGAACATTTCAATATACGCCAATAGATAATGGGAAAATAAAACTGGTTGAGCATTTTTTAAATGTGTAAAGCCAGGCATAATCACATTTTTATTTTTTTCAGCTAATTTTATTAATGCTTTAATTAATTTTTTAATTTCTATGTTTAAATTTTGTGAGGCATCAATGACCCATAATTTAAAGTCTGTAGTAACCTGGTCATTTCTTGATCTTGCTATATGTAAAAATCCTGCGTTTGGTCCAATAATTTCAAAAAGTCTTTTTTCAATGTTCAAATGGATATCCTCATTTGATTGTGAAAATTTAAACTTTTTTGATTGAATTTCTTTTCTAATTTTTTCAAGTCCATTTACAATTTTTTTAGAGATATCTGATTTGATAATTTTTTGTTTTGCTAGCATTTTACAATGAGCAATAGAACCATTGATATCTTGTTGATATAATTCTTTATCGATATCTATTGATGCATTTATTTTAGTTAAAAGTTCTGAAGGTTTAGATTTCATTCTTGTACCCCAAACTTTATTTGTTTTAGTTTTGCCCATATTAATTTAATATTAATTTATGTTTCGCAATTTTATATTATTTTTATTTATATTTTTTATTCTTAATACTAATAGTGGATATTCACAACCCAATATAAGCAAATCGTTTACCAACATAATACTTCAAAAAAATCCAAAATTACTACCGAACATCGAGGTTAAAAACAAAGATGGTAAAACAATCATTTTTAATGATTTTTCCTCAAAGTTAACTCTAATTAATTTCTGGGCGACATGGTGCGCTCCTTGCAAAAAAGAACTTCCAAAGCTAGATCGTTTGTATGATCAAACATCTCGAGATCAGTTAAAAATAATTTTAATTAATATAGAAAAAAAGAAATTTGAGGATATTCAAAGTTTTTTAGATAATCTTTCAATTAAAAATTTAACAAGTTATTTTGATAATGATTTAAAGTTAACTAGAGAGTTTGGATTAAGAGGTATACCAATAACATTAATTGTAAATTCAGACAAAAAAGAAGTTGCAAGAGTTATAGGCGATATTGACTTTACAGATCCAAAATTTATTGAATGGGTTAAGTCTTATTAGTTATTTGCCCGTTACATATGCTAAAGACATTAAAATCACTATGGCACAAAATTGAAGCATTATTCTCATTTGCATTAATTTGTTACTCTTTCTCTTGCTATCTAAATCACCGCCTTTAAAAAACGTTTTTAACCCTCTGATAAGAATTACAGCTACTGATATCATAGCTAAAATAGCAATAAATTTTAATGTATTTTCTGACATTGGTTTGTCTCTAGCATAAAAAAGTATTAAAGATAACAAAAAATGTCTCTTAAATATTTAGAATTAAAAAATACATCAGAGAATTGCAGTAAATTAATTTTCATTTTACATGGGTATGGAGCAGATTCTAATGATTTGTTTTCAATTGCCACATATTGGCAAAGATTTTTGCCAGATGCTTTTTTTTGCGTTCCAAACGCTCCAAATCCATGTCAAGTTAACCCGGCTGGATTTGAGTGGTTTGATTTGATGCAAACAGATAACGATAAAATTACTCAAGAAAGTTTAGTTTCTTTAGAAAAACTTCAAGAAACAATTGATCAAAAATTAGATGATCTTAAAATAGAGCATAACAAATTAATTCTAGTTGGTTTTTCCCAAGGAACCATGATGAGCGTCCAGTATGCAATAAGACAGAAGAAAAAAATTGCTGGTGTGCTGGGATATTCAGGCAAGATTTATAATTACGAATTATTAGAAAAAGAACTAATTTCTAAACCTAGAATGAGATTTTTGCATGGCAATATTGATGAAATAGTTCCAATAGATGAAATGTATAAATCAGTTGAATTTTTGAAAAAAAAAGATTTCGAAGTTGATTGTAAAGCTTATGAGAGCTTAGGACATTCTATATCACCCGACGGTTTGAGTGATGGACTAGACTTTATAAAAAACTTAACTTCATAAAAGTTTAACTTGCGATTAGTTATAAATATATGTAATTTTTAAATATGATTGCATCATCAAGTGAATATTTGCCGCTTGAAAAATGTCCGGCGCTTGTTTTAAATGCTGATTATAGACCTTTAAGTTATTATCCCTTATCATTATGGAGTTGGCAGGATGCAGTTAGAGATGTTTTTTTGGATAGAGTAAACATCGTATCAACATACGATAGAGAGATAAGAAGCCCATCTTTTTCTATGAAGTTACCCAGCGTAATTTCATTGAAACATTTTGTAAAACCATCAGAGTTTCCCAATTTTACAAGATTTAATGTTTTTTTAAGAGATAAATTTACTTGCTTGTATTGTGGTGATAAAAAAAATTTAACTTTTGATCATGTTGTTCCAAAATCTTTAGGAGGTTTGACAACTTGGGAAAATGTAGCAACAGCATGCTCTCCATGCAATGTAAGAAAAGGTGGTAAAATGCCTAAAGCATGTGGAATGATTCCATCAGTACAACCTTATAAACCAACAGAAGAGCAACTCCATCGAAATGGAAGACACTTTCCTCCGAATTTTTTACATGAAAGTTGGTTGGATTATCTTTATTGGGATGTTAAGCTTGAACCTTAATTAAATTCTCTTTGCTACTTCAATAGCAACTTTAGATCCTGTTTTTATCGCAAAGTCTAAGATACCATACGCTCCTTTTTTAGTCGCACCTTCTTCATAAGCAATATCGCGATGTTCTAGTTCTTCTTGTCTGAATTTTTTTATTTTTTTTAATAATTCTTTCTCTTTGGTTTCTTCAGATTCCAAATGTTCAATTTGAGATAGATAATGTTTATCTATTACTTCTTCCACCGAAGCTGTACAAAGCATTGTAGCTTTTTTTCCCATTAGTCCCGTAACAAAACCTAAGCTTACGCCAAGCAAATCCCATAATGGTATTAATAATGTAGGTCTAACTTTTCTTTCAGCAAGTTGTTGTTCAAAATACTTTAAATGCTCTTTTTCATGTTCTTTCATTTCAGCAATTTTACTTTCCATTTCTGGATCTGATTTTAAAAGTTGTAATGCCAAAAGTTGTCCATCATAAATATTGACTGCCCCGCGTTCTCCAGCGTGATCTACTCTTATAATTTCTTCAATTTTTTTGTCTTTGTTCATTTCTAAAAATATAAATACATATTATCAAAAAAGATAAATTTGTTAACAAGTTTAGTGTTGAAAGCGATAATCCAAATAATCTAAAAGTTACCTTAGAGCAGCCAGACATACCCTCTTTTTCTAATTGCTTCAAAAGATCGCTGGTATTATTTGTATTTTTCTTAATAGAGCAAACTTCTGTTTCAGAAAAAATTTTTTGTTCAATACCGACGTGATAAAATGAGATCAGTATGTTTATAGAAATTGATAAAATTAAAACATAAAGAAGTTTTAAAAACTTAATTTTGTCAAAAATTAAAAAAATTAAAATAATTAAATTTAAAAAATAAGGAATTCTTTGATATTTGCAGAGATTGCAAGCATAAACATCCATGCCATATTCTATGTAATAAACTGCTGAAAGTATTAAAATGTTTATAACAAATAAAATTTTATACGTTTTACTAATACTAAACATTAATTAATAAAAGATTCATAATTATTATAAATTAGATAGGCAATATAAAATCCGATCAATAAAAGCCCTGTAATTATAATCATTATTTTTCCTGAAAACTTTTGAATATATGGAAGTATCTTATGTCCAAAAAAACTAAGCAATCCTGCTAAAATAAAAAATCTTGAACCACGCGTTAAAGTAGCCACTAAAATAAATATAAAAAAATTAAAATGAATTAACCCGCTTGAAATTGTTAAAAGTTTAAAAGGAACAGGCGTAAATCCTGCAATTGCTAACAAAATAATCCAGGCCCAGAACCCTTTACCGACTTGAACTTGATCCTTGAAACTTTTGAAACCTTCAAACCCGTAAAATTCAAAAATATGGATACCTATTTCTTGGTAAAAAAAATAGCCAATTGCATATCCAATAATACCGCCAACAACAGATGATATCGTGGCAATAGTTGCAATTTGCAACCATCTTTTTTTTTGAGCCAAAGTCATTGGTATAATCATGACATCTGGAGGTATTGGAAAAAAAATAGACTCAATTATGCATACAAAAGATAAAAAGAATCTTGCACTTTTATGGGCTGCAAGAGCTACAGTTTTATTAAACAAGTCTTTAAACATAAATTATAAGAATTATAATAATGTATATATGAAATTTAAAAAAGCAGTACAAAAACCTTTTTTAATCGTAAAACAAAAAATAGGGCGAATGGCGGAATTGGTAGACGCAGCGGACTCAAAATCCGCCGGGAAACCTTAAGGGTTCGACTCCCTTTTCGCCCACCATATGGAATTTAAAAAATTAAATAATCTATTTGAGTTATACCAAATACAAAGTGAAAGATTTTTCAATTTAGATTTTTTACATTCAATTGATAGAAATAAAAAAGTAGATGCATTAAAATGGTCTGATGTATCCAAAAAGATAGGAATATTTTCAACTTTCTTAAATATCCAGGGAGTCAAGAAAGGAGATAGGGTAATGTTGGTCTCAGAGGGTCGACCAGAATGGATGATTAGCGATCTATCCATATTAGCAAATGATGCGATTACGGTTCCCAATTACACTACTTATACTCAAAAAGATTTCGAATTTGTTTTAAAAGATGCTGATCCAATAGGATTAATTGTATCAAGCGAAAAATTATTAAAAACTATTTTAGATGCATGTAGCCAGATTAATTTTCAATTTAAATTTATTATAAGTTTTGACAAAATAGAAAAGGTTCAGAATTTTCATGAACTTAAAAACGATTTAAATAAAAATATTAGTTGTAAATCTTTAAGAAACGATCCAGCTTGTATTATTTATACTTCTGGAACACAAGGTAACCCCAAGGGTGTTGTTTTAAGTCATGGAGGAATAATTTCAAATTGTGAAGACTCAAAAAATTTAGTTGATGAGTTACAGGTTAAAAATCCTAGATTTATAACATGGTTACCATTATCACACTCTTATGAGCATACAGTTCAATTCGTACAAATTGCACTCGGCGCTAAAATATTTTACTCGCCTGTTATTGAAAAATTATTAGATAATATAAAAATTGCAAAACCACATGTAATGACCGCGGTTCCTAGATTTTATAATAATCTTTATAACAAAATGATGAGTGGAGTTAAAAAATCATCTTCTTTTAAAAGGGGATTGTTTTTAAAAACTGTAGAATTGGGATCAAAGAATTTTGAAAATAGGAAGCTTTCTATAATAGAAAAATTTATAAATTATTTATTAAATATCTTGGTGAGGAAAAAGGTAATTAAAAATTTTGGTGGAAATTTAAAAGCATTTGTCTCAGGTGGAGGCCCTCTAGATCAAAATGTTGGATTATTCTTAAATTCTTTAGGTCTAAAAACACTGCAGGGGTATGGCCTAACGGAAACCTCTCCTGTGGTATCATGTAATCCAGTCAATAAAATTAAGATAGAAACAGTTGGAGCTATTTTTTCTAATAATGAGGTGAAAATTGCAGAGGACGGTGAAATACTTGTTAAGGGTGAAAACATAATGTTAGGATATTGGAAAAACGAAGATGCCACAAACCAAGTACTAAAAAATGGCTGGCTTCATACAGGTGATATTGGTGAAATTGACGACGAAGGTTATTTAAAAATTACTGATAGAAAAAAAGATATTATTGTTACACTTGGTGGAGATAATATTTCTCCATCTAAGATTGAAAATTTACTTTGTCTACATGATGAAATTGAACAAGCGTATGTTCATGGTGATAATGAAAAATATTTATCATGTTTGTTAGTTTTAAATAAAAATTTTAATCAAGATCAAGAAATTATAAAAAAACTTATTGAGCAAACAAATAAATCATTAACAGTTATTGAAAAAATAAAAAAATTTAAAATAGTTAAAGAGGAATTTACAATTGAAAATGAATTACTAACACCAACAATGAAAATAAGAAGGCACAAAATAAAAACTAAATACAAAAATATTTTAGAAAACTTTTATAAAATTTAACTAAAAACACTGAAAACATTAACTTTTTTTACAAAATAATTTTTTTTTATTTAAACTTTGAATTGAAATAAATTTTTAAAAAATTTTTAAAAATTATAAACATTTGACTTTAATTGCGAATTAGTTTTTAAATTAACTTAATAACGAATCACATATTAAATTATGTGATGCTCCAAACTTTAAAGGGAGGAACGGAGATGGCTAAAAGAAGAAAAAAAGCTAAAAAGGCTACTAAGAAAAAAGCCAAAAAAGCTAAAAAAGCTAAAAAGAAAACTAAAAAGAAAAAAGCTACTAAAAGAAGAAAGAAAAGATAGTTTTTTACTTTTAAGTAATCTTTTTATAAAAAAACGCTCTTCTCATTCGGAAGGGCGTTTTTTTTATGCAGGTGTATTAGAAGTTTCTTCTACTTTTTTACCAAGAGCTTTATTAAGTCTAGCTTTACCTTCTTCTTCAGAAATTTTTAGTACAATAGATACTTCACCAAGCAATCTATCGTAAGCTTTTTCAAATAATTGACGTTCACTGTAAGACTGGTCAACTGGCATGTCAGTATTCTTATTTAAATCTCTTACTACTTCAGCAATTTGATAAATGTCACCTGAATTAATTTTTTGTTCATATTCTGCTGCTCGTCTACTCCACATTGTCCTTTTAATTTTTGCTTTACCTTTCAAAATTGAAATAGCTTTATTTATCTGGTTTAAACTAGACAGGGGCCTTAGGTGCTGTTGTTGATTAGTTGGAATCGTGAGATTTAATTTATCTTTTGTGATTTCAATTTTATAAACGCTGGCTTCGATACCTGCTATTGTAAGTTTGTCTACAGATATAATTTGACCAATTCCGTGCTTTGGGTAAATCACATAATCTTTAACTTTATATGTCCTTTTTTCAGTTTCTTGTTTTTTTATTTTTTTTATTTCTATAATTTCATTTTGTTGAGAAGATTTAAATTGAGTATTCTGAATAGGTGCCTTTTCAACAACTTTTTTACTTAAATCTTTTTTAGATATTTTTGATTGTTTCGTCTTAGCTGTTTTTTTTAAAACTTTTTTTACAACTTTTTTACTAGTTTTTTTTACTACTTTTTTTGTAACTTTTTTCTTAACAACTTTTTTTGATTTTGCTTTTGTCTTTTTTGGCATAGATGCAGTGGCTTATATTATTAATACATTCTTTTCAATCTTAATTAGTAAAGAGGTAATATTATTTTTTTTCGAAATACTTATTAAATTTATCTTTTTCGTCTTTATATTTTTCCCAATCATCCAATGGCTCTTTCTTTTTCGAAATATTTGGCCATTTTAGAGAATATTCTTTATTAACTAATAACATTTCTTCAACGTTAGCATTCGTATCTGGCTCAATTGCATCAATAGGACACTCTGGTTCGCAAACTCCACAATCAATACATTCGTCAGGATTAATCACAAGCATATTTTCACCCTCGTAGAAACAATCTACTGGGCATACTTCAACACAGTCAGTAAGTTTACATTTAATGCATTTTTCATTTACTATATAAGTCATTTTTTAATTTTTAATTTAATTTCTCCCAAATCTTTGTTTTCAATATAAATTAGACCAGCAACTTTTCTCACCAATCTATCTTCAAACTCACATAATTGACTGTCCGAGTATATTACTTTCAGCATCATTTCAATAATTTCTAACCTCTGTTCATATTGTAATTTTTTAATTTCTTTAGTCATATTTAGTATTTCAATAGAATCTTTTTCTTTTTTTTCAGAGTAATTATAAAGTTTATCTATGTAATTTTTATCTTTTAATCCAAGTTCAAATAAACTTTCTTTAATTATTCTAATTTCTTTATCATCCAGTTGATTATCAGTTCTTGCAGCGTGTATTAGAAGCATACATGTCGCAATTTCTATGTCTTTAAAATTTTGTTTTTGATCTTTTTCTTTATTCCAAAACATTAATTAAATTTTTAGTTTTTCTAAAACTGAAAATGCATTTGATACTTGCTTTTTTTTAGTTTGTTTGGTTTTTTTAGGTAAATATTTAAACTCAGCTTCATTCTCAGAGTTGATAAGTTGGTACCCTAAAATTTTAATGAATTGAATAAAATCATCTTTTGTACACCCAAGTAAATTTATAATTTTTGCATCAAGTTTAAATTTAAAATTTTTGGATCTTGATAAAATTTCAAGAAATAATCTTTCAAGAATATCTACTCTGATAATAAATTTACCAAAAGTTTCGAAGCCACAAATTCTTAAAAATTTATCATCCTTATTTTTAAAATTTTTTAAAAAATTTAATCCAAAATTTGGATAATTTATATCTCTCTTATAATTAAAACATTTCCATAAAATAGTTTTAAACTTAACTGCATTAGGCCTAATCATCCTTGGTTGGTAGATATGATATTTTCCTATTTTTATTCCTTTCTTTCTTAATTCAAACCTTTCCTGTTTTGAGACATTTTTAATAATTTCATTTGCCTCTTTTCTCTCTAGTACTCCATTATTTTCAAATAATTGGTAACTCAGACCTCGCGCAAATGAATTTTTTAAGCTTGCCTTTTCAATAGAAAGCAAGTCATTTAAATGAATATTTTTTTCATCTTCAAGCCATTTTTCTAAATTAGTTTTTAATTGAGCATAATCATGGTCTTGAAGAGTATCATCAGTGATTAATTTTATTGAAGGATTAAGGTAATTTTTTCCAGGTTTTAATTCAGCAACTTTTTTATTTTCCCAATAAATTTTACAATCCTCCTTTAATTCTAATTTATTTAAATTTTTAGAAATAGTATTAATTCTATTTTTTAACTCTTCTTGAGCTCCAGATCTTGCAGCCTTTTTTAGTGATTTAATATCTGTGTCTAAATTTGATTTAGAATAGTCCAATTCAATTTTAAGACCATTTATTTTCCCGATATAATGATCATTAATAAATATCTTATCTTGCTCAACAATTTTAGTATCAAGCTCAATATCTTGTTTTAACCCTTTAGATAAAACACTTATTCTTTTATCAACAAAACTTTTTGTTAGTTCTTCGTGAAGTTTTTCAGATAATTTATCTTCAATATCTTTAGTTTTAGCAATCCAATAATCAGCGTTTTCTACCCAATTACTTTTATTTGAAACATAGGACCATGTTCTTACATAAGAAATTCTATTTGCTAAGCTATCAATGTTTCCTTCAAAATTATTTAAATTATTTAATTGTTGTTTCATCCAATCGTTAGTTATCTTTCCTTTATCTGAAGATAAGAAGGAGAAGACCTTATAAATTATATCAGTATGTTCATTATATGAACTTTTGGTAAAATCTGGTATTTGGCAACATTCCCATAATAATTTTACTTGGTGATTACTATTTGAAAAATTTAAATTTGATTTCTCTGAAACTAAATACCTAAAAGTACTTTCATCTATTAAATCTTTATTTCTAACAAGATTTTCGTATTTTGGTTTTAAGTTTAAGCTATTAATTAATGCAGAACTTGATGAAAAATCTAATTCAGAGTTTCTCCAAAATATATTTAATACATCATCAAATTTATGATTTTCCAATTTTTCAATTTGTTCATCAGTCAATTTTTCGCATTCACCCGTAGTTCCAAACGAACCATCATTCATATATCTTCCCGCTCGTCCACTGATTTGACCGATTTCACTATCTCTTAAATTTCTAATTTGTTTTCCATCATATTTTTTTAAACCACTGAAATATACATTTTCAATATCCATATTTATGCCCATGCCAATAGCATCTGTAGCAATTAAAAAATCAACATCGCCAGACTGATAGATATCTACTTGAGAATTTCTTGTTTTTGGACTTAGAGAGCCCATAACTACTGCCGCACCACCTTTTTGACGCCTTACAAATTCTGCTAAAGCATAAACATCATCAACAGAAAAAGCGATGATGGCACTTCTTGGTTTAATTCTAGATATCTTTTTGTAACCTGAATAAGTTAATTTAGAGAGCCTTTCACGGTAAATAAATTCTGTTTCAGGCACTAAGGTAGTAATTAATTTTTTAATTGTATCAGATCCTAAAAACATAGTTAATTTATCACCTCTAAAATTTAAAAGGCGATCAGTAAAAATATGTCCACGCTCTGGGTCTGCACACATTTGTATTTCATCAATTGCAACAAATTCGAAATTAATATCAAGGGGCATTGATTCAACTGTACAAAGATAATAATCGGATTTCGGAGGTATAATTTTTTCTTCGCCTGTTACTAATGCTACACGTTCTGGGCCAATTCTATTTACAATTTTGTCATAAACTTCTCTAGCAAGTAACCTTAATGGAAATCCGATTACTCCATTACCGTGCTCGAGCATTCTTTCGATAGCAAGAAAAGTTTTGCCTGTATTGGTAGGACCCAGTATAGCTAAAATTTGAGAATTGGTTATTTGTGTCATAAAATTTTTGAACCACTATATTTTGATAAAGTACAAGAACAAATTATGGATAAAAGGCGACCGAATCAACCATAAAAATGTTCTTATTTAAACAATGGTCTTTTTATAGAACTGAGTTTTAGAGATTTTTTTTCAAGTTCAGAAATAACATTGCGAATCTTCATTTTTATCACTTTCTTTCTTGGTCCAAATGCATGAATACATTCTTTTTTATTAATTGAAATTGCCACATGCCCTTTCCAAAATAAAAGATCCCCCTTTTTAATTTGTTTTAAATTAATTTTTTTTTTAAAAAATTTTTCTTGATCTTTGCTATCTCTAGGACATTTTAAAAAATTATTTTTCATTAGTTCTTGAACTAATCCAGAGCAATCGATACCATCAATAGTATTACCACCCCACACGTACTTAACATTTATAAAAATTTTAATTTTTTCTAAAAAATTTATTTTTTTAATTTTCTCGATTAATTTTATGTCAGTGTTTTTTATCCATAAATCACCAATCATTGAAAATTCTGAACCTATTTTTGAAATATAAATTTTGGAATTTAAATATAAATATTTTTTAGTTTTAGATTGTACGTTATTACGTTTAAATAGATATGCTTTACCACTGTTTACGATATAATTTTGCTTTAATTGAATATTATCGAGATGCCTTTTTCTTATATAACCATAATATTTATCATTTTGTGTATAACCATAATATAAATCTTTAATTTGTTTTAATTTAACAAATTTTTCACCAAAAATTACTTCTTTCAGCTTTTCTGATTTCGTATTAGCTTTTTTAAAAAGTGAGGATTTATTTTTTGTTATAAAATAAATATTATTCATTAAATTTTATTTTGTATTTTTTTTATAGCTTCTAATGTTATCTCTTTAATAAAATTTATATTGGCTTTTAATATTTCAGTAATAATTTCTAAACTTTCATAGAAATTTATAAGAGATGGGTTTGAAGAAATTACTAAATCTTTATAATGAAACGCCAATTTGTAAATTATAAAAATTAAGAAAAAAAATATTAAAGTTAAAATTAATAAATATGATCTTTTTTCTTTTTTTTCTTTCGCTTTTTTTTTGTTTGATAGTTTAGATTTATTTTTAGAGGGATTCATTTCTTTCAGTAAATCTTTTTGATTATCTTCTTTAATGTTTAGAGTGTTGTCTGGCTTTATTTTAAATTCTTGATACCACTCTTCATTGCAAATTGAACATTGCAAGGTTCTTCCAGGTGGTATGATTTCTTCATGTGGGATTTTAAACTTGTATTTCTTACATTTGCATTCAATAATCATATATTACTTGTATTATAAAATTTAAAACCTAATGATATCGATATCGAATATAGATTCTATAATATTAATTCAAGTAGTTTTAATTTTTTTAGCTGGCGGGATGGTCAAAGGTCTAATAGGTGTTGGACTTCCAACAGTGACGCTTACGTTGTTAAGTTTTGTATTTGATATTAAAGATTCAATATCAATCATATTAATTCCAGTAATTTTAACAAATTTTTATCAAATGTTAGATGGTAACTATTTAAGAGAAATTATTAGTGATGTTAAATTTTTTCTGATTGGGTCATTTTTATTTATTTTTCCAGGTTTTTATTTTTTAACTATATTAAAGTCAGATACTATTTTAATAATTTTAGCATTATTACTGATTATTAATTCACTCTTTTCATTGATGAAGTATGAAATTAAAATAAAGAATTATAAATCCAAAAAAATTCAATTAATAATTGGCTCAATGACAGGACTTACTACAGGGGTAACTAGTATTTATACGATGCCTTTTATTTTCCTTATTCAATCACTCAACTACTCAAAAAATAAAGTTATTCAGTTAATGGGCTTAAGTTTTTTTATATTTGCCTCCATGCAATTAGTATTATTTAGCTCATATCAAATGATTAATTTTAATAAACTACTTGTCTCTTTATTGGCATGTTTTCCAATATTGATCGGAGTTTACTTCGGTGCAGTATTAAGAAAAAGAATTAGTGAAAGTTTTTTTAAAACTTTATTTAATATGATGTTGGTTATTATGGGCGGTTTATTAATAATTAAAATTATTTTTTAGTATTTTGTTTTTTCTTAAAATTTTCTATTTCTTCTTTTGAGAGCTTTCCGTCTTTATTGGTATCGATCTTTTTTGCCAATGCTGCTCTTCTTTTAGCTCGTTCTTTTCTAGCATTGATTATTCTTTGTTTATAAGTCTCATTTTCTTTTGCATCAATTTTTCCGTCTTTATTGGTATCAACAAGATCAAATCTTTTTTCTAATGCTTTAACATTTCTATCAATAAACTCTTTTTTTGTGATTGTTTTGAATTCAGCTTTAGCGTTTGTAATTATTAATAGCGTAATAATTATTAAATTTCTTAAAATATTCATGACCCCAAGTATCATCGCTTAATAAAGCTGTAAAATTATAATTTTCTTTTATTGAGAAAAATGATTAAAAAAACTACAGGAAAACCTAAAACGGCTGTAAATATAAAAAAACTTGGGTAATTTATCACATCAACTATTCCACCAGCATATCCAGCAATAAGTTTTGGGATAAAAAGCATTAAAGAAGTGAAAAGAGCATATTGTGTAGCTGTAAATTTAATTGAAGTTAAAGATGATAAGTAAACAACAAAGGCTGCTCCAGCAAATCCACTTGCTAAATTATCTGCAATAATAATTGTTGCTAAATAAAATAAGTTTTTTTCTATGATGGCAAGAAAAGCAAATAAAACATTAGTCAATGCAGCTGTGATTGCTCCAATTAGTAAGCTTTTATAAGTTCCAAATTTCATCGCAAACGTTCCACCAAATATTCCACCTAGGATTGTTGCAATTAATCCAAAAAATTTAGAGAATGTTGCTATATCTTTAATTTCATAACCTTTTTCTAAGTAAAAAATATTTGCCATAACTCCCATCACGACGTCTGCTATTCTGTATAGCCCAATTAAAAGAAGTATCATTAATGCAATTTTTTTATATCGTCTAAAAAAATCAATAATAGGATTAATAAATATTTCACGTGATTGTTTTTTTGGTAAAAAATTAATTTTTTCTAAAATTAAAAGAGAAATCAGAGCTACCCCAAAGCTAAATACTATTTTAAAAATATTATAAAAAAAATTATAAAAATGATTTAATACTTTAACTTCTGGAATATTAAGAAAAAATACGAAAAAAATTAATATTGATAAAATAGTAGAAAAAGTAAATTTTAATTGATTTTTATAGTTTATTTTTTTTACTTTATTATTGGTTGGTTCTTTACATAAGGCTGTTGAAATGAAACCTATGATCATAAAAAAACCTATAATTTGATAAACATTTTTCCATACTTCGGTTTGATAATTTTCATCGCTCATAATTGACGCTAACCAAAGACTTCCTGCACCTGAAACAATCATTGCAATCCTATATCCCGCTAAATACATAGATGCTAGGGGTCCTTGTTTTTTTTCAGGAGCTGACTCAATTCTGAATGCATCTATTACAATGTCTTGAGTAGCGCTAAAGAAGGCAATTAGCACAATAGCAAATGCCATAAATTTTAAATTATTTTGTGGGTCAGAGTATGATGTTAATATAATTGAAAAAAAAATTAAAATTTGTGTAATAAGTAACCAACTTTTTCTGTGACCAATTTTGTGAAGCAAAGGGATTTGAAATTTATCTACTATTGGGCTCCATAAAAATTTAAAGGAGTAAGCAAAGCCAGCCCAGCTAAATAGTGTAACAGTACTTCGTTCTACACCTGCCTTTACTAGCCATACTGACAGAGTAGAAAATACAAGCATGATAGGTAAGCCGGCTGAAAATCCCAAACCACCCATAATCATCACTTCTTTTTTTGTAAATATAGATAGATCTTTAATCATCAAATTTTATAAATTAAGATCTTAAAGGAGTTTAAATTATTTTAAAGGAGCAGGAGAATCACTCTTGCTATTCATATAAGCAATCACATTTGCTCTATCACTGTCTTTTTTTAAGCCAGCAAAACCCATTTTTGTACCTTTTATATATTTCATAGGTTTATGTAAAAATCCGTTTAATTCTTCAAATGTCCAATTTTTTCCATATCCACTTAAAGCTGCAGAGTATTTAAATCCTTCTGCTGCTCCCACTTTTTTATTTACTATACCCCAAAGACCAGGACCAATTTTATTGGCTCCACCTTTATCAATGCTATGACAAGCGGCACATTTTTTAAATACCTTTGCTCCCGCATCAATTGATGCTGATGCCAGAAGAGGTGTAATCGGGGCAAGTGATGCTTCAACTTTTTTTTCAGCTACTTGGCTAGTTGTTGTTTGCTCTACACCTTCAATTTTATATGCTGATTTTTCAGGTTTATCGACATGATAAATGACATTTCCAATTTCTTTAATACCAATGAAAACTAATGCAGTGGTTAAAATTGCTGCTGCGATTTTATTAAATTCAAAACTATCCATTACTTAATTGGAGAATTCATATATTATTTTTTGAGAGATTTAGAGTATAAATATCGTAACAGTTGTCGCACTTAATGAATAAAACAGCAATAATAATTCCAAGCCACCTTGCAGCAAAAAGACTTCCAAATAAACCTTTATTGAAAATTCACGGCAAAGCAATGATCACACATGTATGGGAAAGGTCTAAAGCCTCAAATGTAACAGATGTATTCGTGGCAACTGCAGACACAGAGATTCTCAATGAAATAAAAAATAATGGGGGTAACGCTATATTAACCGGCAAACAACATACAACTGGAAGTGATAGAATTCACGAAGCTATAGACAAATTACAACTTGATCATGATATAATTATTAACGTTCAAGGCGATATGCCTATGATAAATCCTGAAACAATTAATTTAATAAATAATTTTATGATCGCTAACCCAAATGTAAATGTCTCTACCGTAGCTAGTGAAATATCTAAAAATGAAACTGAAGATAAAAATGTTGTTAAAGCAGTCACTGAGCATGACTTAAAAAAAAATAAATTTCAAAAGGCACTAAATTTCATAAGAGAAATATCTAATGAAAAATTTTATTATCATCATATTGGATTATATGCCTACAGAAAAAATGTTTTAAATAAATTTGTAGATATGCAAAGAACTGAAAATGAAATTAATAGAAGCCTTGAGCAGATGAGATTTTTAGATCATAATATTGATGTTTTTGTTGGATATACGGATGATAATCCGTTAAGTGTAGACACCAAAGAAGATTTAGAAAAAATTAGAAAATTTATATGAAACAAAAAATTGCTATCCAAGGTGAACTTGGTTCTTACTCTCATTTAGCCGCAACAGAAATATTTGATGATATTGAAGTTGTTCCATGTAAAACGTTTGACCAAGCATTAGATTTAGTAAAAAATAATAAAGATATAAAAGCTGTTATACCAATTGAAAATTCAATTGCTGGAAGAGTTGCAGATGTACATTATTTATTGCCAAAATATAAACTAAGTGTGATTGGTGAGTCTTTTCATAAAGTTAACCATTGTTTACTTGCTCTTAAGGGTAATGATTTAAAAAATATAAAGTATGTTAAAAGCCATTCGCATGCAATTGGACAATGCCATCAAAAAATTAATAAATATAATTTAAGTCCAATTATTGAAGCAGATACAGCAGGTGCTGCAAAAAAATTGAGTGAGGAAAAATCTTTAGATGTTGCTGTTATAGCATCTGAATTGGCAGCTCAAATTTACAATCTAAATATAATTGAAAAAAATTTTGAGGATATTTCAGGAAATACTACGAGGTTTTTAACAATGTCTTCAGACAAAATAAATTTGATAGATTATGAAAAAAATAAAAAATTTATTACGACTTGTATTTTTAAATTAAAAAGCTTACCCGCAGCGTTATATAATTCTCTAGGTGGTTTTGCTGTGAACAATGTTAACCTTACAAAACTTGAAAGCTTTACGGTAAATAATTCTTTTGATCAGGCATTATTTTATTTAGATATTGAAGGGCATGCTAAAGAACCCAAAGTAGAAACTGCGCTTCAAACTTTAAAAAAAAATACTGAAAGTCTAGATATTTTGGGAGTTTATTTGGCCTCTGATTATAGAAATAATCATTAGTCCACAGATTCAATCCTGTAGATTTTAATCTAAGTTGTTATATTGCTATGGGGGATTGGTAACAGGTGGATGTTACGCTAATCCGGTCAGGTTCGAAAGAAAGCAGCCGTACCGTAAATTTTTCAGGTTGTTATTCAGTTCCCCGTTTTTAATTATGGATAATAACAGAAAACCACTTGCGTTAAGGTATAGACCTCAAAAGTTTCAAGAACTCATTGGTCAAGATTCAATGGTTATATCTATTCAAAATGCAATTAAATTAAAAAGAATCCCAAATGCATATTTACTTACTGGTATTAGAGGAACTGGAAAAACTACAACTGCAAGAATTATAGCAAAAGCTATTAATTGCAAAGTTGATTTTGCCTCAGATCAAAAATGCAGTGAAGGAGATTTCTGTCATTGTGAGTCTATTACAAACTCTAACCATATCGATATTTTAGAAATGGATGCTGCATCCAAAACTGGTATTGATGATATAAGAGAAATTTTAGAAGCCTCAAAATATCACCCTTCTACTGCTGAGTATAAAGTTTTTATAATTGACGAAGTTCACATGCTTTCAAAACAAGCATTCAATGCCTTACTAAAAACTCTTGAAGAGCCACCATTACACCTAAAATTTATTCTTGCAACTACTGAAGTAAAAAAAATTCCGGTTACAATTTTGTCAAGATGTCAAAGATTTGATCTGAGAAGAATTAAAGTTGAAGAAATGAAATCATTTCTTAAAAAAATCTGTGAAAAAGAAGAAGCAGATGTTGATGAAAATTCTTTAACCTTAATATCTAAATCCTCTGAAGGATCAGTTAGAGACGCATTATCTATATTGGATCAAGCAATTATTACTCATAATTTAATGGGCGAGAAGGTTACTGAAGACAAAGTTAGAACCATGTTAGGTCTTGCTGATGATACAAAAATTGTAGATTTAATGTCTTACATTGTTGAGGGCAATATCGAAAAATCAATTAATGCAGTTGAGGAAATTTTTGATATTGGAGCTGATCCCAAATTAGTACTGCATAGCTTACTAGATGTTTGTTATCTTATGACAAGAACAAAAACTCTTGGAAAAATTTCAAAAGATTTATCCGTTTCGGAGTCTGATGCCGAAAGATTGAACGCCATGGTTAAAGATTTGGACATGACCTATCTTACTATGTTATGGCATTTCTTAATTAAAGGTTTAGAAGATCTAAACTTATATCCAAATCTTTCAATTGCTTTTCAAATGCTTTTAACAAGATTGTGTCATTTAAAAAATATGCCTGATCCGCAATCAGTTTATGAGAGTAAAGAGGAATCTAAAATAAATACTGAGCATAATAAAACTTCAAATCAAAAAATTAATCTTCAATCAACTACACAAATTAAAAATGTTTCTCAAGAAATTGAAAGTCCAAAGCAAAATTTAAATCAGAATAATTTGACTTCAAAAATTAATAGTTTTGAAGAACTTATTTCATTAGTAGAAAAAAATAAAGAAATTGAACTTAAATTTGATCTTGAAAGAAATGTAAGACTTGTAAAATTTTCTGAAGGAAAAATTGATATTGAATTCAATGAAAAATTATCAAAAAATTTTATAAAAAACCTGACTTCACGATTATTAGAGTGGACTGGAAATAGATGGATTATTACATTATCGAAAAGTAAAGGAGATCAAACAATTTACGAAAAAAAAAATGAAGTAAAAAAAATGCTATTTGAAGATGCCAAAAAAACTGAAATTTATAAAAAAGTTATGGAACTTTTTCCTAATGCAGAATTAACAAATGTAAAAGAGGCAGGAAAGAAAGAAGAGGATATATAAATGGATTTTAGCAAAATGCTTAAGCAGGCGCAGGAAATGCAACAAAAAATGATGGAAGCAAAAGATGGACTAAAAAATGTAATTGCAGAGGGTGTATCTGGTGGTGGAGCGATTAAAGTACAAATTAATGGTCATTTTGAGGTAATAAAAATTGATATTAGTGATGAAATTTTAAAAGAAGAAAAGGGTGTTTTAGAAGATTTAATAGTTGCCGCGACTAATAATGCAAAAAAAGAAGTTGAAGGTAAGACGCAAGAAGAAATGTCCAAACTTACTGGTGGATTTAAAATGCCACCAGGATTTAAGTTTCCGATGTAACGATGAAATTCACTGAACCTGTATTAGATAACTTAATTAGCCTAATATCACGCCTTCCCGGTTTAGGGCCAAAATCTGCAAGAAGAATTGCATTACATCTTTTTAAGAACAAAGAAAATTTAATGAAGCCTTTAGCGGATACGCTGGGTGTTGCCCATGAAAAGATTTTAAGATGTAAAATTTGTGGCGCTATTAAATCTGTAGATGCAAATTGTACGATTAGTAAATGTGAATATATCGATAATTCTTATGATCAGCTTTGTATTGTTGAAAATATAGCGGACATGTGGGCAATGGAGGCAACGAATATTTACAAGGGTCATTATCATATTCTTGGCGGAACTTTATCGGCCTTAAATGGTTCAGATCCCGAGTCTTTATTGATTGGCTCTCTTATAGACAGGATAAAAAAAAATAATGTTAAAGAAGTAATTATTGCAACTTCAGCAACAATCGAGGGTCAGACTACTGCACATTATATTAATGATAGTTTGAAAAATCTAAACATTAAAATTACTAAATTAGCACATGGCTTACCAGTTGGAAGTGAGATTGAATATTTAGATGATGGAACATTATTTTCAGCTTTTAAATATAGAAATTCTATAGGAGAAAAATAAATGTCAGTGTTAGAAATTCTAAAAGAGCCAGATCCAATTCTTAGAAAAAAGTCTGACGAAGTTTCAAAAGTTGATAATGATATTAGAGCGTTGATGGATAATATGCTAGAGACGATGTATCAAGCACCAGGTATTGGGCTTGCAGCACCTCAAGTTGGAATTTTAAAGAAAGTAATTGTTATAGATCTTGCGAAAGAGGATGAGCCAAAAAAACCATTATTTATTGTAAATCCAAAAATTATTTGGAAGTCTGATGAATTAAGCTCTAGGGAAGAAGGATGCTTATCTATCCCTGGATATTTTGCGGAAGTAGTTAGGCCTACAAAATGCAAACTTCAGTATCTTGATTATGATGGCAAGCAACAAGAGATTGAAGCTGAAGATCTCCTATCTACTTGTATTCAGCATGAAGTGGATCATTGCGATGGTGTACTTTTTATCGATTATTTATCAAAGTTAAAAAAAGATATGATTATAAAAAAATTAATTAAAGCAAAAAAAGAACAACAAGTTTAATAATCAAAATATTATGAAAATAGCATTTATGGGAACACCAAGTTTTGCTGTTCCTGCACTTAAAAAAATTAATGAAGTCTTTAAAGTTGATACTGTATTTACTCAACCTCCAAGAAAATCTAAAAGGGGAATGAAGGAGTTATCGAGCCCAGTTCATGAAATATCAAACCAATTAAATTTAGACGTCAGAACGCCAAATCGATTAAATGATGATTTAGAATTTTTTAAATCAAAAAAATTTAGTTTAGTAGTTGTAGCTGCCTATGGACAAATTATACCAGATGATTTTTTAAAAGAATGTTTGTTTATTAATATTCATGCATCGCTTTTACCAAGCTGGAGGGGTGCAGCTCCTATACAGCGATCATTAATGAATAAAGATAAATCTACAGGGATTTCTATAATGAAAATTCAAAAAGAGCTTGATAGTGGACCAGTTTTACTAAAACAAAGCCTTCCAATAAATATTTACTCTAAGCATGGGGATGTTGAGCATAAACTCTCCGAAATCGGATCAGATTTAATTGTAAAAGCTATTGAGCTTATAAATGAGGGTAAATATGAATTTAAAGAACAAAATCATAATTTAAAAACATACGCTAAAAAAATTACAAAGGAAGATGAAAAAATTATTTGGAATATGGAAGCCGAAACTGTTGTTGCTCGCATACATGCGCTAGCTCCAAGCCCTGGGTCATATTTTGATTATAATAATGAAAAATTAAAAATATTCGAATGTAAGTTATCAGATAAAATAGCGGAAAAACCAGGTCATATTCATATTGTAGATGAAAGTCTTTTTGTTGCTTGCAAAGATAAATATATTGAAATTTTAGAAATCCAAAAACCCGGTAAAAATAAACAAAAAATTAAAGAATTTCTTAAAGGTTATAAATTTAGTTGATGCCTCGTTATAAAGCTGTTGTTGAATATAATGGTACAGATTTTGAGGGTTGGCAGTCACAACCCAATGGAAATACAGTTCAGCAAATAATAGAGAAATCTTTTTTAGAAATACAATTAAATAAAACAAAAATTTTTGGCTCAGGAAGAACAGATGCGGGCGTTCATGCCGTAGGACAAGTTTTTCATTTTGATTACGAGGATAAACTTGATTGTAAAAAAATATTACTTGGACTTAATCATTTTTTAAAAAAAAAAAATATAAGCATATTATCTTTAGATTTTACAAATAATAATTTCGAGTCCCGTAGAGATGCAAAATTAAGAACGTACACATATAAAATCTTAAACCGTATAGCTTCGCCGGCAATTCTAGAAAATCAGGTTTGGCATGTAACAAAAAATTTAGATTTTAAATTAATGCAGGAGGCTTCTCAAACATTTCTTGGATCACATGATTTTACAACCTTTAGAGCTTCTTCTTGTGAAGCTACATCTCCGATAAGAGAAATAACTTATTCAGAATTACAGAAAAATAATGATCAAATCATTTATACAGTTAAATCAAGATCATTTCTGCAGCATCAAGTAAGGTCTATGGTTGGTGCCATTAAATTTGTTGGAGAAAAAAAATGGTCATTGAAAGATCTTGATGAAGCTTTAAAATCAAAAAATAGAAATAATTGCGCAACACCTGCACCTGCATGTGGTTTGTATTTAGAGAACGTTGAATATTAAAATGGAAAATAAATTATTATGGAGTGCAGATAAAACTAGAAAGAAAAATTCCAATATAAAAAATTTTGCTGATAAAATTTCTCAGAAATATAAAATTGATTTTAGTGATGACTTTTTAAAATTACATGATTGGTCAATTAAAAATCCTTCTAATTTTTGGAGCGAGTATTGGGATTATGCAAATATTATTGGAAAAAAAGGTAATCAAATAATAGATAGTGATAAAGTTTTTTACAAAAATAAATTTTTTTCTGACTCTAAAATAAATTTTGCAGAAAACTTATTAATTAAAAATAATAATGATATTGCAATTCATTCATTAAAAGAAAATGGTCTAAATGAGTCTGTTACTTGGAAAGAGCTTCGTGAAAAAGTTTTTAAAATTTCATCTTTTTTAAATAAAATTGGATTAGTTAAAAATGATCGTGTTGCAGCATATGTGCCCAATGTTATTGAAACAGTAATAAGCTTTTTAGCAGCTGCTAAAAATGGATGTATATGGTCAAGCTGTTCACCAGATTTCGGCATTCAAGGTGTAGTAGATCGCTTTAAACAAATAGAGCCAAAAGTTCTTTTTACTTGTGATTATTATTTTTATAATGGGAAAAAAATTGATGTCCTCAATAGGATTCCAGACATTTTAAAACAAATACCCTCAATAAAAAAAGTTATAGTTTTTAGTTACAACAAGTCAGACTCTACAAAACATGATTATGATAAATTTGATGAAATTTTAAAAAGATCCGATGAGAACAGTAATTTTGAAAGATTTGAATTTAATCACCCTATTTACATTTTATATTCTAGCGGGACTACAGGGATTCCAAAGTGTATCGTACATGGCGCTGGCAATGCTTTAATTGAACAAAAAAAGGAACTATCGATTCATTGCGATGTAAAAGAAAACGATAAAATTTTTTATTTCACAACCACTGGATGGATGATGTGGAATTGGCAAGTTGCAGCTTTATCATGTGGGGCATCAATATATTTATATGATGGTTCACCTTTTTATCCCTCCCTTGATGTTTTGATTAAATATTGTGAAAAAAATAAATTCACATTATTTGGTGTTGGTGCAAAATATATCGATCATCTAAAGAACGAAAAATTTGTTGGTTTGAAATACGATTTAAGTAACCTAAAAACTATTACATCTACAGGATCACCTTTGGTTAGCGAAAGTTTTGAATATGTTTACAAAAATATTAAAGAAGATGTTCATTTATCATCTATTAGCGGAGGAACAGATGTTGTTGGATGTTTAGTAATTGGAAATGTCTTGCAATCTGTTTATGCAGGAGAAATTCAAAGTCCAAGTTTGGGGATTGAAATTGATATTCTAGATGATGATGGAAATAGAATTTTAAGTGATGAAAAAGGAGAATTGGTTGTCAAAAAACCTTTTCCTTCAATGCCTGTAAAGTTTTGGAATGATTTTGATGAGACAAAAATCAAATCTGCATATTTTGAAAAATATAATAATATTTGGCATCACGCTGACTATATTCAAAAAACTAAAAATCAGGGATATATAATTTATGGAAGATCAGATTCCACATTAAAGCCTGGAGGAGTTAGGATTGGAACTGCCGAAATTTATAGACAGGTCGAAAGTTTTGAAGAAATTTTAGAAGCTTTAGTTATCGGACAAAACCATAATGATGATGTAAGGATCGTACTCTTTGTTAAGCTTAAAGAGGAAATGGTTTTAAATGATGAATTAATTAAGAATATTAAATCTAAAATCAGAAAAAATTGTTCGCCAAGACATGTTCCTTCAATTATTAAAAGTTGCCCAGATATTCCAAGAACCAAAAGTGGAAAAATTGTAGAAATTGCGGTTAGAAAAATTTTAAATAAACAAAAAATTAATAATATAGAAGCTCTTGCAAATCCAGAAGCATTAGAGTTTTTTAAAAACTTAAAAATTTAATTTTCAATCAAAGCTTTAACATGTTCATAGGCACTTTCTTTAAGTGCATCAAGATCATAACCACCTTCCAAGATTGAAACTATTCTGCCATCACAAATATTATCGGCAACATTCATAATTCTTTTGGTAATTTCATAAAAGTCCTTAGACTTTAGATTTACTTGTGCCAATGGATCTTTTTGATGAGCATCAAAACCTGAAGATAACAATATAAATTCAGGGTTAAAGTTTTTTAATTTTCTTAAAACATTTTCAAAACTATTAAAATATATATCACTCGATGTTCCAGGGTCTAAAGGAATATTTAATATATTATTAGATGCACCTTTCTCATTTACAGAACCTGTTCCAGGATAAAAAGGATATTGGTGTGTTGAAATATATAATACGTTAGGATTGTTATAAAAAATTTCCTGCGTTCCATTTCCATGGTGAACATCATAATCAATAATCGCAACTTTTTTATATTGATAATGATGTAGTAAGTAAGCAGCTCCAATAGCAACATTATTATATATACAAAATCCCATCGCTTTATCACTTTCAGCATGATGTCCCGGAGGTCTTACTGAGCAAAATGTATTTTTAAATTCTTTATTAACGACTTGATCAATACCTAGAATTATTGAACCCACAGCATCTAAGGCAGCTTCTTTAGATCCTGGCGATACTATTGTATCTCCATCTAAAAATTGAATTCCACTTTTTGGAAATGAAATAGAAATTTTTTCTAAATATTTTTTATTATGAACTTTTTCAATTATAGTATGATCAAATAATTTTGGTTCAAACCATTTAATTTTTTCATCAAGTTTTTTTAGTTCTTCATTAACCACTTTGACTCGATCGACTCTCTCAGGATGACCTGGTCCTGTATTATGATTTTGATATGTTAGTGATGTAATGACCGAAGTTTTCAATTAAAAAAACTTTTAATAATTTTAAGATATATAGATTTTAATTTTTTCATATCTTTAATAGATGACCTTTCATCTACTTGATGCATAGTATTACCAACCAAACCAAATTCAATGCAAGGTGCTATGTCTTTAATAAATCTAGCATCAGATGTTCCTCCAATAGTAGATAGCACTGTATTTTGTTTTGTTTCTTTTTTTATAATACTTTGAATTTCTTTTACTGTCTGATTAGGTTTAGTTAAAAATGCCGTACCAGTTCCTTGAAATTGAGTTTGAGTTTTGCATTTATATTTTTTTTCATATTTTTTTATAATTTTTGAAATGTATTTTTTTAAAGAACTAAAGGTATGAAGTGTATTATATCTTATGTTGAATGTAGCACTTGCTTTTGCGGGAATGACATTGTCAGCTGAATTATCAATGCTAATTTTTGTGATTTCTAGATTTGAAGGTTGAAAGTTTTTGTTTCCTTTATCTAAAGGTTTAGATTTTAATTCATCCAAAATTTTAATTATAGGAGTTGCAGGATTTAAAGCTTCCAGAGGATAAGCAATGTGCCCTTGTTTTCCAATAACAGTTAAATGAGTTGTAATACTTCCTCGTCTTCCAATTTTCATCATTTGACCTAATTTACTTCTATTAGATGGTTCCCCAACAATGCAAAAATCAATTTTTTCTTTTTTCTTTTTTAAATATTCAACAACTTTTTTTGTTCCATTAATAGCAACACTTTCTTCATCACCCGTGATCAAAAAACTTATAGAACCTTTAAAATTTTTATTTTCTTTTAAAAATTGACTAACCGCAGCTATAAAACATCCAATGCCACCTTTCATATCACTTACACCTCTTCCATAAAGGTAGCCTTTTTTTATTTTGGCTCCAAAAGGATTAGTAGACCATGAAGAAACATCTCCAGCTGGCACAACATCTGTATGACCGGCAAAACATAAGTTGGGCGATTGGTTTCCGTATTTTGCGTAAAGATTAATTATTTTGTCTGTTCCTTTTTCTTGGAATGACATTAATTTACATTTAAACCCAAGTTTTTTTAGATGTTTTACAACAACATTCATTGCCCCTAAATCTTTTGGAGTAACGCTTGGTTTTTTAATTAGCTCTTGAGTAAATCTAATTTCATCAATTAGCTTACTCATCAATTAATCTCTTAGTAAATCGTTTATAGAAGTTTTACTTCTAGTTTTTTCATCAACTGTCTTAACAATTACAGCACAGTATAAACTAGGTCCTTTTCCACTTTTATCAGGAAGAGATCCAGGCACGACAACTGAGTAAGGAGGAATTTTTCCATAAATAGTTTCCCCAGTTTCTCTATTTATAATTTTTGTAGATTGACCTATAAAAACACCCATAGAAATTACTGATCCTTCTCCAACTATAACACCTTCAACAATTTCTGATCTTGCTCCAATAAAACAGTTATCTTCAATGATTGTTGGATTAGCTTGCATAGGTTCTAAAACTCCACCAATTCCGGCACCACCTGAAACATGGCAATTTTTTCCAACCTGCGCACATGATCCTACTGATGCCCATGTATCAATCATAGTTCCTTCATCTACATATGCTCCTACATTTACAAAAGAAGGCATTAGCACTACGTTCTTAGCAATGTAAGAACCATGTCTTACTACTCCATTCGGAACCATTCTAAAATTTGCTTCTTTAAACTCTGCACGTCCCCAACCAGCAGTTTTACCTTTGACTTTATCCCACCATGTTGCATATGGGCCAGCAAGAGTTTGCATTTCATTTGTTTTAAAGCTTAATAAAATTGCTTTTTTAATCCATTGATGCACAACCCACTCATCACCTTTTTTTTCCGCAACTCTGATTTCTCCCTTATCTACTTTTTCTATGGTTGTAGTTATTGCATCTAATATTGATTTCTCTGAATTGCCGTCAATTTTAGCTCGGTTTTCCCAAGCGTCATTAATAATTTTTTCCATTATTTGCCTATAATTTTGTTAGTTTCTTTTAAAAATTCTGTAAGATTTTTTACCGTATAATGTACGTGATTTCCATCAAATCCTTTCTTACAGTAAGGATCGTCATTTTCAATCCAGGCTGTTTTCATACCCATTTTATGTGCAGGCTCTAAATTTTTTGCGATATCTTCGATAAAGATACTTTGTTCACATTGGATATTAAAAGTTTTGACTAATTTTTCATAAGGTTCAACTTCCGGTTTTGGAATAAAATCGCAATCTGCAATATCAAATATTTTTTGAAAGTTTTTTTCAACGCCTAATCTTTCGATTACACGTTCTGCATGTTTTCTTGAACCGTTAGTAAATATTATTTTCTCGCCTGGTAAATTTTGAATTTGCTCATTAAGATCTGGGTCTTTTTTTAAAAAATCATAGTCAATATCGTGAACAAATTCTAAGAAATGATGTGCATCTATATCATGCTTTTTCATTAAACCATTCAAAGTTGTTCCATGCTTATGAAAATAATCATTTTTTATTTTTACAGCTTCTTGTTTTGTGACATCTAAATTTTCCATGATAAATTCACACATTTTTTTATCAATTTTACCAAAAACATTCGTAGTAGCGGAATACAGTGTATTATCTAAGTCAAAGATCCAATGTTTAACTGTTGCTAAATCTTTCATTTTACAATTAATGTACCAGCGCCTTCATCTGTAAACAACTCATGAAGTACCGCATGTGGTTTAGTTCCATCTATTATTACAACACCGCCTACACCATTATTAATCGCTGAGATACAGGTTTGGATTTTCGGTATCATTCCACCTGTAATTGTTTCATTATCAATTAATGCCTGTGCTTCCGCCACAGTTAATTTTGAAATATAGTCACCATTTTTATCTTTAACGCCAGGAACATCAGTCATTAAAAGTAATCTCTTAGCCTTAACTTTTATTGCAATAGTTCCAGCTGCAGTATCAGCATTAATATTATAAACTTGATCATTTTCGCCAAGGCCCATCGGTGCAATTACTGGTACTTTGTTATCATTAAGAATATGATTTAACTTATCAATATCGATCTCTTCAGGATCTGCAACAAAGCCTAGCTCCGGGTTTTTAGCTTTTTTTACTTTTAAAATACTGTTTGTATTTCTTGCTGTAACTGCTTCAGCATTAGCTTTGAACGAATTAATTGTATTAACTAGATCAGGATTTATTTCATTAAGCAAGACATCTTCAACAATTTTAATTACATTTTCATCTGTTACCCTTAGGCCTAAAATAAATTTACTTGGAATATTTTGCGCTTCTAGTTTTTTTTTAATTTGAGGCCCACCACCATGAATAACTAAATTTTTTATACCAATTAAATTACATATCGCTGCATCTTGAGCAAAAGCTTTTGTTAATTGATCGCTAGCCATGACTTGGCCACCATACTTTAAAACAATTTTTTCACCTTTGTATTTCTCTACAAATTGTTGTGCTTTTTCAATTAATGGAGCATCTTTTTGAGGCCAAAAATCTTTTAAATCCATCAAACAGTTTTAACTTTTGTTTTTCTAATAATAACGTACTGCTGAGCCATTGTTAAAACGTTATTGACAGACCAATAAATGACTAGCCCAGATGGGAAAGAGGCTAACAAGATTGTTAGGAAAAAAGGAAAAAACATAAAGATTTTTGCTTGAATAGGATCTGGTGGTGCAGGGTTTAATTTTTGTTGAATATACATTGTAACACCCATGATAATCGGCCAAGCACCAATGATCAAAAATCCTGGAGGATCCCAAGGTATCAAGCCAAATAAATTAAATATCGATGTTGGATCTGCGGCAGATAAATCTTGTATCCAACCATAGAAAGGAGCATGTCTCATTTCAATTGTTACAAATAACATTTTATAAATTGCAAAAAAGAATGGGATTTGAAGCATCACAGGCAAGCAACCAGAGATAGGGTTTACCTTTTCTCTTTTGTATAAATTCATCATTTCCATCTGAATTTTTTGCTTATCTTCTTTGTACAAATCTTTTAACCTTTGCATCTCGGGCTGTAACGCTTTCATTTTTGCCATTGATGCAAAAGAGTAATTTGCAAGTGGGAAGAATATTAATCGTACACCAGCTGTTAAAAGAATAATTGCAATTCCAAAATTTCCACACCATTTAAATAAATAATCAATTATAAAAAATAGTGGCTTTGTGAAAAAGTGAAACCAACCCCAATCAATTGCTAAATCAAATTTATGAAACCCTTTACTTTCAGCGTAGCCATCAATGACAGATACTTCTTTTGCTCCAATAAATAGGTTTGAAATATTTGAAGCAGTTTGATTTACATTAACCGTTGTTGCATCAGTAACAATATAATTTGACTTAAATGATTTATCGTAAGAAAATTCTGCTTTAAAATTTTTTCCTTTTTCTGGAATTACAGCTGTTAACCAGTATTTATCTGTAATACCAACCCATCCTTGTGATCCATTAAATGTTTTCTTTTTTTCAACAACATCATCATAATCCTCTTCAGTTAACGTCTCATCAACAATTCCAAGCAATCCTTCATGTAGAATAAAAAAATCTTGGATTTCTGGTTTTTCTTGTCTTGTAATTTGAGCATAATGAAAAAGATTTACAGTTTGGTTTGAATTATTCTTTATCTCCTCATTAATTGTAATGAGGTACTGATCATCAATTGTAAACTTTTTTACAAAAGTTAATCCCTGACCATTATTCCACTCTAATTCTACAGGAGTATTTGGTGTTAGTGTTTTATTTCCTTTTGCAATCCATAAAGTTTGATTATCTGGCACAATTTCATTTCCTGATGTAGCCCAACCTGTCTCTAGAAAATATGCTTGGTCATATTTTTTAGGATTAAGTAAAATTACTTTTGTTTGATCACCTGTATTATCTTGATTATAATTTTTTAAAGTAACATCATCTATTAATGCACCAGTTAAAGCTATTGAGCCTACAATAGCACTATTTTCTATTTTTATTCTGTCACTTTGATTAATGGCATCTGATCTTGTTAATTTTGTTTCAACTTTTTTTTGTGAAATAGAAGGCGCTGATGGTTTGTCGCCTTTTAATTGTTGTTGCTGAACTTGTTCTTGATTTTGTGTTTGAGGCACAGGTTCACCGTACCAAAACTGCCACATCATTATAACAAATGTCGAAAGGACTACGGCTGCAAGAACATTTTTATTTTCCATTTTTTTTCTCCACTGGATCAAATCCAGAATTACCACCCAAAAATTTAATTGGATGACATTTTAAGATCCTTTTCATACCTGAATAACACCCATTTAAAAAACCTTTTTTTTGAATCGACTCTATAAAATAATCAGAACATGTTGGCAAAAACCTACAATTCGGTCCTAGAAGAGGGGAAATCAAATATTTATAAGTTTTTATAATAACAATTAGTAAACCTGATATTAAATGTTCGATTAATTTCATTAGATAGACCTCAGTTTACTCGTGAGCTCATTAACAATATTTTGAAAATTTTCATCATAGATTTTTGGTTTAGCAAAAATTGCATATTTGAATTTTTTTTTAAAATTATTTTTAATTTCAATAATAGCCTTACGTGTTGCCATTTTTAATCTTCTACGCATTCGATTTCTTTTAACAGCATTGCCAAGTTTTTTTGCAGCAACACAGCTTAATAAAATTTCTTTGTCTTGATCAGTGTTATTTTTATTTTTATAAAAAATTGTAAAGAGATTTGAGTTGACTTTTTTTCCAGAGAGAACTTCTTTAAATTCTTTGCTTCCGCTTAAACTGTGGAAGACTATTGTGCTCGGCATTTGTTATGCTGAAATTCTTTTTCTACCTTTAGCTCTTCTTCTAGCTATTAATTTTCTGCCGTTCTTAGTTGCCATTCTAGATCTGAATCCGTGTCTTCTGGCTCTAACTTTTTTACTTGGTTGATAAGTTCTTTTCATTGCTATAATAAATTTTGGCTATTATAAGAAATTCTTATTTGGATGTACAGTAAAAATTATCGGCAATATTACTAATGAATAGACTATCAAAAATTAAAATTTTCCTTGGTTTAGCATATTTGGGCATTGTGAGTTTAGTTGTCATTGCCTTTTTTTATTTTGGAGCAAATACTTTTTTAAGTCCGTCATACCTAGTAGAAAATAAAAATTATATTTTTGAGTTAAGAGACCAAAATTTATTTCTCATAAGCTCGGTATATTTTTTCTTTTCAATTATTTGGGTTTTTTTAATGGGTTTTGGAACTCCTCTAGTTATTTTTGCTGGTTTCGCTTTTGGAACAATTCTTGGATCAATATTATCAATTTTTTCGTTCACTATAGGCGCAACTTTGCTTTACCTTTTTGCAAATCATTATTTTAAAGATTTGGTAGAAAAATATTTAGGTACAAAATATGCAAGTATTAAACAAAACGTAAATAAGAATGAATTAAGCTATTTTTTTAGTTTAAGAGTAATACCCGGTATACCATTTCCAATAAAAAATTTACTTCCAGTATTATTTAACATGAAGTTAAAAAATTTTTTTCTAGCTACTCTATTTGGTGAGGCTGCACCTATTATTATTTCTGTTAGTATTTTTAGTGGTTTAAGTAATGCATTTGAAAGTGATAAAGGTTTAAACCTTAATTTATTATTTTCACCTGAAATATTTTTCCCTTTACTAGCATTGGCAATGATGTCTTTAATTGCAAATTTTGTGAAAAAAAAATATTTTAACAAAGGAACTTAGATGAGATTTATTAGTTTTAAAAAAGATAAAGATATTAAAGTTGGTTTAGAATTATTAGGCCAGGGTATCATAGATTTAAACCATTTAGACAGCACTATTCCAAATAATTTAAATGATATTATTAAAAATTTCTCATCTCTAGAGTCAAAAATAAAAACATTAAACTCTCCTAGTAACATTCATTATAAAGTTAATGAGGTAAGAATTTTAGCACCTATTCCAGTACCAGTTAGAGATATTATATGTGTTGGTAAAAATTATGTTGAACATGCAAAAGAAGTTCAAAGGTCATCCTTTAATACATTGCAAGGAAAACAAGCCGTTCCAACAAAACCAATTATTTTTAATAAAGCCACGACCTCAGTAATCGGACCAAATGATAAAATTGAAACTAAAAATGATGAAACTAAAACGACAGATTATGAAGGTGAGCTTGGAGTTATTATTGGAAAAAGAGCAAAAAATATAAGTAAGGCAAATGCGTTTGATATTATTTTTGGTTATACAATTATTAATGATGTAACATCAAGAGAGTTGCAGAATAATCACAAACAATGGTTTATTGGAAAAAGTCCAGACACTTACTGTCCAATGGGGCCAGCGGTTATTACTAAAGATGAAATCAACAATAATATTGATGAAGTAAAATTACAAACTTTTGTAAATGAAGAAGAAAGACAAGTTGGAATTGTAAAAGATATGGTTTTTACCATTCCTGTTTTAATAGAAACGTTAACCAAATCTATGACATTAGTAGAAGGAGATATTATTGCAACTGGAACGCCAGCTGGAGTTGGTATTGGTTTTGATCCACCAAAGTTTTTAAAACCAGGCGATAAGGTAAAAGTTTCTATTGAGCCTATTGGAACACTTGAAAATGAAGTTATTTAATCATATAAGCTGACTATGGCTTTTGAATTACCAAAATTAGATTACGCAAACGATGCTCTTGCACCTGTTATGTCGCAAGAAACATTAGACTTACACCATGGAAAACATCACCAAACTTACGTTACAAATTTAAACAACTTAGTTAAAGATACAGATTTAGCTGACGCATCATTAGAAGATATCATTAAAAAAACTGCAAAAGATTCATCAAAGGCTGGAATTTTTAATAATGCGGGACAGCACTGGAACCACATTTTATTTTGGAAATGTATGAAACCAAAAGGTGGTGGAGCGATTCCTTCAGAATTAGAAAAAAGAATTGTATCTGATTTTGGGAGTGTCGATAAATTTAAAGAAGACTTTATTCAAGCTGGCGTTACTCAATTTGGTTCAGGTTGGGCATGGTTAGCAATTGATAACGGTAAGTTAGTTGTTACTAAATCTGCAAATGCCTCGAACCCTTTAGTAGATAATATGAAACCTATTCTAGGATGCGATGTTTGGGAGCATTCTTATTATGTTGATTACAGAAACCGTAGACCAGATTATTTAAAAGCATTCATTAATGATCTTGTAAATTGGGAACACGTCGCTTCTCTTTTAGATTAATTTAACCTAATTTTTTAGCCTTCTTAAATAAGGATACCATCTTTGGTATATCTATTCTTTTCGTATTCACATTTCGAGGAGAGGGATGATAACAACCAACTAAATAAACATCATTGATTTTATATTTTGCACCGTGAGCAAATTTAAATGAACCAGAGACATTATAATTTTCTTTATAAAATCTTACACATGCATCAAAGGCAATTTTACCAAGTGCGATAATAACTTTTTTATTTTTAAGCATATTTAATTCTTCTTTAAAAAAACTAGAGCAATTTTTTAACTCTATAGGCTTTGGTTTATCTTGGGGAGGTACGCATCTTAAAGCCAAGGTAATAAAAGTATTTTTTAGCCTAAGTCCATCTTTGATATGATCAGAATTTGGTTGGTTGCTTAACCCGGATTTAAACAAACATTGAAACAAAAAATCTGCCGATTTATCACCCGTAAAAACACGACCGGTTCGTGTTGCACCATGTGCAGCTGGAGCCAAACCAATTAATATTAATTTAGCACCTAGTTCACCAAAACCTGTAACAGGTTTGTTCCAATACGTTTGATCTTGATAGGATTTTCTTTTTTCCGATGAAATCTTATTTCTAAATTGTACAAGGCGCGGACATTTTTTGCACTTATGAACTTTTCTTATAAATGATGAAAATTGTTTATTCATTGACGTAAACTGAAATTCCTCGTTTATTTAGATCAATTTTGAACTTTTTATTTATTGGAGGAAAAGCTCTTTGTTGGCAGTCTAATCGAGTACATGTTCTACAATTAACACCAATAGGAATAGCAGCTTGATCTTCTTTTAAATTTAATTGATCGGAATAAACAAAATCTTTGGCATATTTAGCTTCACAACCAAGCCCAATACTCACCATACTTCGATGTACACCATATCGGCCTATCCCTTTTTCAACAGTTCTTGCAATACACACATACTTTTCTCCGTCTGTCATTTTTGATAATGCTGCATGAATTTTTCCAGGAGTTATAAATGCCGAGTGTATATTCCATCTCGGACAAGCCCCACCATAACGCGGAATTTGAATACCAGATAAAGATAAACGTTTAGAAATATTTCCAGCAATATCTGCTCTCAACATATGAAAAGGAATACCTTTCATTTTAGGATTTTGTAGACAAGTCACACGGTGTGCAACCTGTTCAAAAGATGTTGCAAAAGTATGTTGAATTAATTCTAAATCATACCTATGTTTCTTACATTCATTAAAGAATAACTCATAAGGCATTAAAATTGCAGCAGCAGTATAATTTACAAGTGCAATTATAGTTAAATTTTTTGACTCTTCGTTTTGGAATACAAAGTCATTGAGTTGTTTTTCTATAATATCCATAGCTTCCAATTGAACAATTTGTGAAGCTGCATAAAGTTTTTTAGTCTCTAAGGTAAGGTAATCTGAAAGGTATAGCTTCTTTTTATTATCATCATATTTTTTTGCAAAGTTATCTTTTTCGGAAGGAACAATATCTTCAACATCAACTTTGTGTTTATTTTTTAAATAGTCAATTAATAAGACATGACGAGTTTTATTTTTTGAATTTACTGATTTGAAAACTTTTAAGGAGTAGTCTTCAAGTTCCTGAAAATAATTATTATATTTTTGCAAAAAATCAGACACGGCCTCTCCTGGAAAACTAGATTTAAATTTTGTAATATTATCTTCTGAGATGCTTTCGACTTTTGAATAAATTTCTTTATTCCCTTTTTTGTAAAAATCACCAAGTCGGATTAATGCTTTAGCTATTAGGGGATTGTTATTTGCAAGATCTTTAACCTCAATATTAGTAATATCTAAATCTTCAAAAATATTATCACCTAAAAGATCAAGCGCATCGTGATATAGATTTGCATCTTCTTTTTTTGATAAATCTTTGAGCTCAATATTTAAGACATCTGAAACTTTTAAAAGTAAATCGACATTTACATTTCTTTTTCCAGATTCGATTAAGTTTAAGTAGCTTGATGAAATTCCTAATTTTTCAGATAGATCAGCTTGTGAAATTCCCGCTTTTCTTCTTGTGTTTTTAATTTTAAATCCAATTTGATTTTTCATAATTTACAAAATTTACAAATTGAAAATATTTAGTCAATATATATTTACTCAATTTACAAGGAAATTAGCCATTTTTATTGATTAATTTTATATTTGTAAATATTGTAAAATTAACAAAGGGAGGAAAAATGAGTAAATCAAGTGAAGATTTCATCAAAGAAATCGAGCAAAAAATAAAAAAAGCAGCTGGAGGAGAGCCGGGACAAGATCAAGGCTTATTCATTAATGAAGATAACCAGGACTGGGGATCATCAGGATTGGAACATTACACTGCAAAACCTCAGAGGGTAAATTAGCCATGGGAAGAGAAAAAAACAATATAGAGAGTAACTGTGTTGCCTTTGATGACGCTTGTTTCGATGAAACTAATTACCAATCAAGCATTATTGAAATGGATAAAAAGGAAGTGACTTTTTTTAAAAAATTATTCCAAAGAATTTTTAACTTTGGAACAAGAAAAACAGCATAAAAAACAATTAAAATGAAAGGAACGTTAAATGGAAAATAGATTTAAAGGAATAAAAAGGGATTATACTGATGAAGATGTAAAAAAATTAAGAGGTACGTTTAACGTCGAATATTCAGTCTCAAAAGAATTATCAAAAAAATTATGGAATCTTCTAAATTCAGAGGACTATGTAAATACATTAGGAAGTTTATCAGGTAATCACGCAGTTCAACATGCTAAAGCTGGTTTAAAAGCGATTTATTTGTCAGGTTGGCAAGTTGCAGCTGATGCAAATAGCGCTGGTGAAATGTACCCAGATCAAAGCTTATATCCTATGGATAGCGCTCCAAAATTAGCTGAAGGTATGATGAATGCACTAATGAGAGCAGATCAAATTCAGCAAATGGAGATCATGGAAGGAAAATTAGATCCAAAAGATGCCGTTGATTATAAAATGCCAATCGTGGCAGACGGTGAAGCAGGTTTTGGTGGTCCATTAAACGTTTTTGAATTAACAAAAAAGTTCATCAAAGCGGGAACAGCCGGAGTTCATTTTGAAGATCAGTTAGCTTCAGAAAAAAAATGCGGACATATGGGTGGCAAAGTTTTAATCCCAACTCAAAATGCAGTACGTAATTTAAAATCTGCAAGACTTGCTGCAGATGTTATGGATGTACCGCTTTGTATTTTTGCTAGAACAGATGCAAATGCTGCAAAACTTTTAACATCAGATGTTGATGAAAACGATAAACCATTTTTAACTGGAGAAAGATCTCCGGAAGGTTTTCATTATGTTAAACCAGGTTTAGAACAAGCAATCTCAAGAGGTTTAGCATATGCACCTTATTGTGATGCTATTTGGTGTGAAACAGCAACTCCAGATTTAGGAGAAGCAAAGGAATATGCTCAAGCAATTCATGAAAAGTTTCCTGGAAAACTTTTGGCATACAATTGCTCTCCATCATTTAATTGGAAGAAATATTTATCAGATAAAGAAATGTTGGACTTTCAATATAAGATAGCGGAAATGGGTTATAAATTCCAATTTATTACTCTTGCTGGTTTCCATACTCAAAACTTTGCGATTTTTGATCTTGCAAGAAAATATAAAAAAGATGGTATGTTTGCTTATTCAAAGATTCAGCAACAAGAGTTTGAAGCTGAGTCTTTAGGTTATACAGCTGCCAAACATCAAAGAGAAGTTGGAGCATCTTACTTTGATCAGATTGCAAATATTTTAAGTGCAGGAACTTCTTCTACTACAGCACTTAAAGGGTCAACTGAGGATGAACAATTCTTTGACAAAAAAGCTGACTTAAAAATGGTATCTTAAATTTCTCCAAGAAGTTTAAAAGGGCTCAATTAATTAATTGGGCCCTTTTTATTTTATGATTTCACTAATTGTTTTGAGTTCTCCAATTTTAAAAATAACAGCATCCTCTTTTTTATAACCGTATTTTTCAGCTGAATTTTTAAATCGGACTGGTGGTTCAAACGGATCTTCAAATGATAAAACAAAAGTACCCCAGTGCATACCTATTATTTTTTTTGCTTTCACCATTTTTCCAATTTCTACCGCTTCCTCAGGTGTTGTATGATAAACAGATCTATCAAACATAGGTTTAAAATTGTACGCTCCAATGTTTATGAACAAAATATCTATTGGCCCGTATTTGTTACCAATCTCATTATAAATGTTACCGATACCAGTATCACAAGCAAATAAGATTTTTTTGCCTTTATACTCAATTAAAAAGCTCCCCCATAAAGTTTTATTTGTATTAAAAGGAGTTCTTTTGCTCCAGTGAACTGCTGGAAGTAGAGTTATATTAACCTCATCATTTATACTTATACTTTGATACCAGTCTAATTCTTTTATATTTTTAAATCCTCTAGATTTAAAAAATTTATCTAGTTTTAAAGGAACCACAACATTAGTATCTTTGTAGGGAAATTTACTAAGTGTTCTTGTATCTAAATGATCATAATGACTGTGTGTAAGCAGCAATATATTAGTTTTGGGTAATACATTTAAAGGTATCGCTGGTTTTGCAAAACGATATGAACCTAAAAATAATGGACCAGCATTTTTAGAAAAGATTGGATCTGTGATAATAATATTTTTCCCGAGTTTAATTAAAAAAGTTGCATGTCCAATCCAAGCAACATAGTCATCATTTTCATTTTTTTTTAGATTCTGTAATACAAGGTTTTCATCAATAATATGATCTTTTGGAACATTAATTTTTAATTTTTTTGTCTCTTTAAAATATGTCCAATAAGACCACTTTGAACTATCTGATCTTTTTGGGCTTCCAGGTGGATTTTGAAATTTACCATTTATCATATTTGGCGAAATATTTTTTGCATAATTAGGGGTTGTAAATAACCCATAGCAAATTAGAAATATAAAAAAATTGTAAAATTTCATGTTTTTAAAAATTATATATTTAATTAAATATTTTAAACCACCATTTAAATGGCGTGTTCCATATTTAATTTTGGTATGCACAGTACCAACTATTACGCTCACTCATTTTTCTTGTATAGAATTTGGAATTAAAACTGGAGTTACAATTGGTTTTTTTTGTTCAATACCAATTATTTGTTATGCATGTCATAAAGTATTTATGGAACAATGGTTAGAAGAGGAGGAAGATGATTAAACCTTTACCAATCGAAGCATTATTATCTTACGGTTTACTTGGGGCGGGTGCTCTAATAGTTTTTGGAATTTTATCTTTATTAAAAGATAATGTTGAGAAAAAACAAAGAGAATTAGCCAAAGAATTAAGAAGAAAGAAAAAGAATAAAAAGAAAAAAAAATCAAAAAAAACTAAGAAAAAAAGATAATGAGCACAAAAGTTTTTTTTAATGAATCCTGTAGTGTTTGTAAGAAGGAAATAGATTTATATAAAAAAATGGAAAATAACCTTGAATGGTTTGATATAAATCAAGAAGACGCAAAACTTACTAATTTAACTACAGACAAATTATCTAGAAGATTGCATGTGATGAAAGATGGAAAACTTTATAAAGGAGCTAGTGCTTTTTTAATTTTATGGTCAAAAATACCAAAATTAAATTTTTTATACCGAATATTTAAATTGCCAATTATTTTTCAAATATTTTCTTTTTTTTATGAAATTGTGGCTTATTTTTTATATTTAAAAAATAAAATTTCATAAAATTTTAATGTCTAAAGTAAAATTGGATTGGAACTGGTTGTACCTTCTTTTTTTTGGAAGGGTTTTAACTGCTGCAACATTTTTTATGTATGTGGGATCGATGTCATTCTTAATTCAAGAATGGAATTTATCTGCAACAAATGCAGGAATTATTCAAACTGGTCTTGTGGTTGGCTTTGCTATCGCATTATATTTAAGTTCTTATTATTCTGATTTTATTAATCCAAATAAAATTTTACTTTTCTCAGCACTGACAAATTCAATTGGAGCATTTTTATTCTATTATTATGCAAATGATTTTCTTTCCGCTTTAATTTTTAATACAATTTTAGGTGCCGCAGCAGGTGGAATTTATGGCCCTTCAATGATCTTGGTTTCTGAAAAATTTAGTCGGGGCAACAAAGGTTTTGCAATGGGTATGATGCTTGGAGGACAATCTCTTGGCTATGCAGTTTCTTTATCAGTCAGTTTTATTTTTTCTAATTTTTATAACTATCACACAGGATTTTTAGTTTGCGCAGTTTTAACAATATTTGGATTTATTAGTTTTTATGCATGCTCGTATAAAGAGACGAGCAAAAGATTTGGTTTCAAAGTTTTAAAAAAGTTTACTATTACTAAACAATCTGAACAAAATAAAAATTTAGTTAAAGGTTATACCGCTCATTGTATTGAGCTTTTTGGTATGTGGGCATGGATGCCAGTCTTTTTAAGTTTAGTTTTAATTGGTAAAACTGGATTGAATCCAATTATTTTAGGTTTAGTAATTTCAATCACTCTTCATATCACTGGCGTTTTTGCAAATATGATTAGTGGAGTTTTTTCCGATAAATTTGGAAGTAAAAATGTTTTAATTATTTTTGCATTCATCAGTTCAATATTTTCTTTTTTAATGGGTTGGATACCAAGTCTATCTTGGTTAATTATTTTACTGATATCTTTTCTATATAGTTTTTTTACCATTGGAGACTCAGGTGTTTTAACTGCAGCCTTAACAGATAGTACAAATCGTAATGTACTTGGAAGGTCACTTGCTTACCGATCTATTATTGGAATTGGTTTTGGGTCAATTACACCTGGTATTTTCGGTTTTATATTAGATGTTTCAAATAACCATCAACCACTTTCGCAGCAAACAAACTGGATTTATGCATTCTCATTTTTAGGACTGGCTGGATTATGTGCATTTTATTATGCAACTAAGTTGAATCGAAGAGCGTTATCACGGTCACTTTAGAGACACATTTCAGTTTCTTCACTGTCTTATTTGTTTTTTATAAATCAAGCATGAGAAAAATTATTGTAATGCTATTTTTTGTATTTTTAGCAACTGCTTCGACTATCGTAAGTAGTCATCAAAATATCAAAAATAGTGATTCCCCAGAACAGGTGCAAAGATAAAAAAACAAGGAATAGGGCAGTTAATTCGCTGTTTTATTTTTAAGTAGTAATTAAAGGGAGAAAGTGTATCAAGCGCAAGTTTTATGACTAAGAGCTTAAGAAATATTGCAATCATTGCACACGTTGATCATGGAAAGACAACGTTAATTGATAATCTTTTAAAACAAAGCGGTTTATTTAGAGATAACCAGCATGTTGATGAAAGAGTTATGGATAGCGGTGATCTTGAAAAAGAACGAGGAATTACAATTCTAGCAAAACCAACATCGGTAGTTTGGAAAGATACAAGAATTAATATTATAGACACACCAGGTCACGCAGACTTTGGTGGTGAGGTTGAAAGAATTTTAGGAATGACAGATGGTGTTATTCTACTAGTTGATGCAGCAGAAGGCCCAATGCCACAAACAAAGTTTGTTTTATCAAAAGCATTAGCTCAAGGCTTAAAACCAATCGTTGTTATAAATAAAGTTGATAGATCTGATGCAAGATCAAAAGATGTAATAAATGAAATTTTTGATTTATTTGTTGCGCTTGATGCCAATGATCAGCAATTAGATTTTCCAGTTTTATATGCATCAGGAAGAGATGGATGGTGTAATTATGAACTTGATCAACCAAGAGAAAATTTACATCCGTTATTAGATTTGATCTTAAACCATGTACCAGAGCCAGATGTTGATTTAAGTAAACCATTTGCCATGTTATCAACTCTTCTTCATTCAGACTCTTTTCTAGGACGTTGTTTAATTGGTCGAGTGGTTCATGGAATTGCAAAAGTTAATGATACGGTCAAAGCTTTAAATTTAGAAAATGAAAAAGTTGAAGATGGAAGATTAACGAAATTATTCACATTTTCAGGCACGACTAAAGTTGCAACAGATACGGTGATGGCTGGAGACATTGTTTGTGTAGCTGGATTAAAAACTACTTCAGTTTCAGATACGATTTGTCATCCTGAAGTTAATGAGCCTTTAAAATCAACTCCAATTGATCCACCAACAATGTCAGTTACGATTACAGTAAATGACTCCCCAATCTCAGGATTAGAGGGAAAAAAAGTAACTTCAACAATGATTAGAGAAAGATTATTAGCTGAAGCTGAAACAAACGTTGCTATTTCTTACAAAGAAAATGACCAAAAAGACTCATTTGAAATTGGTGGTCGTGGCGAACTTCAAATCGGTGTTTTAATTGAAACGATGAGAAGAGAAGGTTTTGAATTATCAGTTTCAAGACCAAAAGTATTATTCAAGCAAGAAAACGGACATAAGCTAGAGCCGATGGAAGAAGTGACCATTGATGTTGATGAAGAATATGCAAGTACTGTGATTGACTCGATGAACCAAAGAAAAGGTGAAATGGTTGATATGAGGGATACAGGGCAAAGTAAAAAACGAATTATCTTTAAAGCGCCTTCAAGAGGATTAATTGGTTACCAAAGCAAATTTTTAACTGAGACTCGTGGAACGGGAGTTATGAATAGAGTGTTTGACTCATACGGTCCATTTAAAGGTGATATCAAAGGCAGAAGAAACGGTGCGTTAATATCAACAGATAGCGGTGAAGCTGTAGCGTATGCAATCTATAACTTACAAGACAGAGGTTTAATGTTTATCGAGCCACAAACTAAAGTTTATGGTGGAATGATTGTAGGTGAACATAACCGCGAAAACGATCTTGAAATTAACGTTTTAAAAGGAAAGAAACTTACTAACGTGAGAGCAGCAGGAAGTGATGGATTAGTATCTTTAACTCCGCCTGTGAAGATGTCACTTGAAGAGATGATGGCATATGTCAATGATGACGAGTTATTAGAAGTGACACCTCAAAGTTTAAGACTTAGAAAAAAATTACTCTTAGCACACGAAAGAAAAAGACAGCAAAGAGAAGCCGTTCCCGCTTAACTGTTAGTATCCTGTTATTATCAAATCCCATGTTCTCGTTTTGATTCAGTTTTGATTCTAAAATTAAACTTTTACGATATATGACTTACAAACAGTGTTTATATGTGAGTCTTTTTAAACTCTAACGAGTCTTTGGGGATATAATTTTTCCATCTTTAAATTGTGGTGGAACATATTTTCCATCCGATGGATCAGTATCTGTGAATCTAAAAAAAATTAAAACACCGGCCAAAAGTACTATGCTAGCAAGTGAGAGTGGAATGACTGGTAATTTCTTATTGGTATCTTTTTTTATAATAACAACTGATAAATAATATAAAGCAAATGGAAGTAGAATTGCTGCAAGTAAGATTAGTTTTTTAATCATAATTTCTATCTATCATATTTATATACATGGAGGCAGGTATTCAAATATATCATGGGTCAAATCCATACTTATTCGTTAAAAGCATAGGCGATGAAATTAATAAGAGCTATTATTAAGCCAGAAAGACTTCATGCCGTTAAGGAAAAACTTAACGAAATCGGGGTTAAAGGAATGACGATCTCAGAAGTAAAGGGATTTGGTCATCAAAAAGGAAAAACAGAATTTTATAGAGGTAACCCAGTACAGGTCCATTTTTTACCAAAAACTCAGATTTTTTTAGCAGTTTCAGACGATAAAAAAGATGCAGTAATTTCAGCTATTACAGAAGCGGCTAAAACTGGAAAATATGGAGATGGTAAGATTTTCATTAATAATCTTGAAGAAGTTGTTCGAATTCGAACAGGTGAGAAAAACGAGGAAGCATTATAATGAACGGTGCAAATACAGCGTGGATTTTAACATCAAGTGCTTTAGTGCTTTTTATGACTCTTCCTGGCCTTGGTTTGTTTTATGCTGGTTTAGTAAAATCTAGAAATACAATTTCAACATTAGCACAATGTTTTGGAATTGCTTGTGTTGCATCTGTAGTTTGGTTTATTGCAGGTTATTCAATCGCATTTAGTGGTGAAGGAAATTACATTGGAGATCTGTCAAAAGCATTTTTAAAAGGTGTTGGAACTGAAAGTTTAAGCGGTGATATTCCCGAGATTTTATTTGTCATGTTCCAAATGACATTTGCAATCATTACACCAGCATTAATCGTTGGTGCTTATGTCGAGCGAATTAAGTTTTCTGCAGTATTATTTATTTCAGCAATCTGGATTTTAGCTGTGTATGCACCTGTTACTCATTGGGTATGGGGTGGTGGCTGGTTAGCTGACCTTGGTGTATTTGATTTTGCAGGTGGACTTGTCGTTCATGCAACTGCAGGAATTTCAGCAATTGTAATTGTTAAAATGTTAGGATCAAGAAGAGGGTTCCCAGAATATTTTGATCCTCCACATTCACCTGTTATTGCAATGATTGGAGCTTCAATGCTTTGGGTTGGATGGTTTGGATTTAATGGTGGATCGGCTTTAGCTGCAAACGGAAATGCTGGAATGGCAATTTTAGTAACACATATTAGTGCAGCAACAGCAACTTTAGTTTGGATGGCAATTGATTGGTTTAGAAACGGCAAACCTGGAATCGTAGGTATGATTACGGGTACCATTGCAGGACTTGCAACAGTAACCCCGGCTTCTGGATTTATTGGTCCTATGGGTGGATTTATTTTAGGATTATTATCAGGTGCGGTTTGTTATTATGCAGTTATCTTTTTCAAATTTACTTTAAAGATTGATGACAGTTTAGATGTTATGGCTGTACACGGTGTTGGTGGAATTTTAGGAACATTGCTAGCAGGTGTTTTAGCATCAGAAACATTTGGTGGTCTTGGTTTAGAAAAAACTGTGATGCAACAAACGATCGTTCAAATTATTGGTGTTGTATCTGTCGTCGTATTTTCTGCAGTTGTTACTTACGTTATTTGTTTAATGACAAAATCAATTTTCGGTTTGAGAGTAAGTGAAGAAGAAGAAATTTCTGAAGGTCTAGATTCTGGAACTCACGGTGAGCAGAGTTACCATATCTAAGTAGCTTTTATTTCCTCGTAAAATTAAAAATTAGATAAGCTAGTATTAAAATAATACTTACCGCTTGGATCATTTCACCTTGGGATAAATTTGAAAGTATTGAATCTTGCATGCGTTTTTCTTTAATTTAAATAGATCAGAATGAGTGAGAATATTCAAATAAAAAAACTTTATTATTCACCAATAAAATCCTTTAATTTTATTGAAAGCAAATCTTTAAAAATTATTAAAAATATAGGAATTGAGCATGACCGTGTTTTTGCTTTTGTGAGAAATAAAACAAAAGAAGAATCAATCAAATTTCAAGAAAAACAATATTTAAGAAATAACCAAAGTTATTTAAGCGTAAAAAATACACCAATACTTAACAATTACAGATTAGAATTCCAAAACCAAAATCTCAAAGTATTTTTAAAGAACGAAGAGATTATATCAATTTCAGAATTTAATTTTGAAAATTTACAATTCATTACAAAAGAGATTAAAAAACGAGAAACTGATTTAAAAGATAAAGAGATTTTTATGATTTATAATCAAAATATTCCATTTTATGACATGATTAATGATCATGTTGTTTCTCTAATTAATTTAGAAAGCCTAAGAGACTTTGAAGCACGGTCAGGACTGAGCGTTGATCATGAAAGATTTAGAGCAAATATTGTAATTGATGGAATGAAACCTTTTCAAGAATTAGAACTTGCAAAGAAAAAAATTAAAATTGGAAATACTTTATTTGAAGTCTTTCAAAATACACCAAGATGCAAAGCTACCATTTACCCTTATCAATCAACCACTTCAGATATTAATGTTCCACAAAAATTGAATGAAATTTATGACCATATTGATTTTGGGATATATTTAAAACCAATAGAGGATGGTACTATAAGCTTGAATAATGAGGTAAAGGTAATTAATTAAGCGCAAATGAAATCTCCTTTTTTTAGAAACAGATTAGCATTTATCGTTTTAGCTGCGAGTTGTTTTATGGTGTTTGCCGCGATGGGAACCAGGCAAACCTTTGGAATGTTTTTTAATTTTTTTGAAAGTGATCTTGGAGTTTCAAGAACACACTTTGGTTTAGCCATTGCCATTCAAGCTTTAACTTGGGGAGTAATGACTTTTTTCTTAGGTATTCTTGCAGATAAATTTGGCGCAAGGAGAGTGTCTTGTTTTGCATTATTGATTTATGCATTTGGAATCTATTCTTTAACTTTACCCAATAGTTCAGGTTTAATATTTTTACTTAATCTTGGAGTACTTGCTGGAATTGGAATGGGTGGAGGAGGAGCTCAGCTTGCTGTTGGCGCTGTTAGCAAACATTTTCCAAATGAAAACAGGTCTAAAGCTTCTGGTTTAGTGACTGCTTTTGGCTCATTTGGAATGTTCGTATTTCCATTGATTTCAGCTTTATCTTTAAGCCAAACAAGTTGGCAAAATTCTTATTTAATTTTAGTATGCTTTTTAATTATTGCAGCAGGTTTTTCTTTATTAATTAAATTACCAGATGACACTAGCAGTCCAAACGCAGTTCCTGATAATCAAGGAGCATTATCAGCATTAAAAGAGGCATTAGGTCATAAAGGATATATTTTTTTAACACTTGGGTTTTTTGTTTGTGGTTTTCAAATTACTTTAGTTGCAACTCACGTTCCTGGTTATGTTATTGAACGAGGTTTAGAAGCTTGGACTGGAACTGCAATTTTATCTTTAATTGGACTATTTAATATCGCAGGAACATTAACCATGGGGTACTTGGCAGATAAATATTCTAAAAAATTATTGTTAAGTGGACTTTATTTTTTAAGAGGTATTACCATTATTTTATTTTTAGCTCTTCCTGCATCAAGTGGTCTTGCAATCGTATTTGGAGTTTGTTTTGGATTTTTATGGCTTGCTACGATACCTGCAACCAATGGAATTGTAGCTCAAATTTTTGGAACAAAACATATTACTATGTTGTTTGGATTAGTTTTTTTCTCTCATCAAATTGGAGCTTTTTTAGGAGCCTATCTTGGTGGATATTTCTTTGATCAATACGGCAGTTATGATTATGCATGGTACTGTTCAATTGCATTATCACTTTTTGCGACTTTAATGCATTTGCCTATAGATGAGCGCCCCCTTAAAAGAGTCACGGTTTAAATGAAAAAATTTTTTACAATTATTATTTTGTTATTATTTTCGACTTCTTCGTTTGCAAGTAGCCACCACTCTCATGGTCATAAGAAAAATAAAGAAATGGATCGTGATTATAAAATAGGAAAAATTGAAATTGAAAAACCTTATACTTTTTTTACACCAAATGGCGCAAAGGTAAGTGCCGGGTATATGAAAATTGAAAATGAGTCTAATAAACAAGATATTTTGCAATCAGTAAGTAATGTAAGTTTTGCAGAAAAAGTCGAAATTCATGAAATGAAAATGGAAAACCAAGTGATGAAAATGAGACCATTAAAAAAAGGTCTTATTATTAAAGCTGATAGCGAAGTTTATTTAAAACCAAGTGGATATCACATTATGTTTATTGGTTTAAAAGAACAAATTTCTAAGGGCAAAGAATATAAAGCAACATTAAATTTTAAAAACGCAGGTTCAGTAGACATCTTTTTTAAAGCTGTTGGTCGTAACTATCATCCAGATAAAAATCACCACAAACATCATTAATGATTACCAAGCATATTCTTTTAAAAAGAATACTTCCATCCATACTAGTTACTACGATTGTCCTTGTTTTTATTGGCTATGATTTTGCTAATAAAAAAAAAAATGCAGCCCAACAAATCCAAGTTAATTTTAATTTACAGGATATGAACGGTAATGAATTCAATCAAAAACATTTAAAACAAAAACCAAGCTTATTATTTTTTGGTTTTACCCATTGTCCAGATGTATGTCCTGCAAGTTTACAACTATTAACAAATTTAATCGAAGATCTTGGACCAGATGCTGATAAAATTAATTATTATTTTGTCACTGCGGATCCAGAAAAGGATACAATAAAAATTTTAAAACAATACCTAAGCTCATTTGATCAAAGAATTTTAGGTATCACTGGAAAGCAGGAAGAACTTAAAAAACTTTATAACGCCCTTGATATTTACATTCAAAAAGTCGATTTAGGAAAAGGAAATTATACCATCGATCATACAGCAGCTTTTATGGTGATAAATAAAGGTGCCGAAAAAGTAGGAACGATGATACATGAGGGTTTTTCAAAATTTATCGTAATCGATAATTATGGAAAGATTCAAACCCCAAAAGATGATGTCATTAAAAATTTAAAGAGATTATTAGAACTTTAATTTAAAACTAATCTTTTTTAATCACCCAAGCGCGGTGATAGTAATTATCAATATTTCTTTGTATTAAGCCTTTGCAAACATCATCAGCTTCAGCTTCAGTATCAAAAGGTCCATATTCTTTTTTTGACGACTGATCTAAAGTTGATATATCGTTCGGATCTTTATGCTCACCATCAATGACAAGAAAACTCATTAAAAGAGAGATACAATATATTTATGAACAAAAAATGCGACGACCAGTAGCGCTAGGCCAGTTGAGTAAATAAGCCAAAAATTCATATTTAAACTTTTGGCAAAAAAGAATGGAATAAAGAAAAAATAACTTGCAGGCACCCCAACAAGAATACTTTTTGCAAAGGTTATCGTTGTTTCTGCATTTTTATGTTCAGTATAAGATAAGACTAAAGCAATTAATGTTGCGAGCGGTAGTGCAATAATAAATCCAGCAAGTTTAGGGTATTTCCCTGATAACCAACTTGCTCCAGCAATCACAAGTGCAGAAAGTAAAATTTTAAAAACAAAAAACATTGTTTGCCTATTTAATTTGGTTTGGATATTTTTCAGCATTTTTTTTCATTTTATAATAAAAAGCCTTCTCGAGGTCTATGTTCATGATCTGACAAAACCTTACTAAATAAAAAAAAACATCAGCAACTTCATCTTCAACCTGTTCTTTTGAGGCTGATTTTGGATATGCTTTTTCATTTTCCATTTGCCACTGAAAGATTTCCATCAGTTCAGAAGCCTCAACAGATAACGCCATACTTAAGTTTTTTGGCGTATGATAATCTTGCCATTTTCTATTGGATACAAACTTTTCAATATCAGATTTTATTTTTTCAAAATTCATTATTTCCCCTTTATTATTTAGAGAAATATTAGACTTTTTTACTATTGAAAAAAGCTAATAAATTGTTATATATGCGCTATACGCATAGCTGCTATGCATGCTATGTAACCATTTCACATGGTTAAAAAGTGACTCATAGCCATGAGTTAAAAGGCGTAACAATTAAACAAAGGAGTAAATATGTTTTACAAAGACTTCAAATTGTTGCGTAAGGTTAATGACGGTGCCACTAATGCGTTACGTCAAATTCGCAAACAATTTACTGAGCGAAAAAGTCGCCCAAGAGCGAAAGACAACGTAATTAATCCTAATCAAAAAGGCATTTAATTATAGAATTTAAATTGGGGTGATCCCTTTCACCCCAATTAAATTGACATCTCAAACAATACCCACTACCAATAATTTCAATGAAGGGCACAAATATATTATTAGGTATCATTGCATTAATCTTAGCATTGTTTTTTGGTTTACAAATTGAAGAGCAGTACCGCGATGTAAGATATTTAAATAATTGTAAAAAAGATATTAAAGCAAATGGAATTAAAACTGATGATCCCATTGCGTATTGTGCTGGATTAATTAGACAAGACCCTTACCTGTTTACTTATAACAGAGGTTTTGTTGGAAAATATTTGCAAGAAAATATTAGTAACGCTCCTCAGCAGCCTGCTCCCAATACCGAGCAAAAAAAATAATTAACTAAAATATTTTAACGCAACAAAAACTACTATAGGAATTGTAATAAACGATAACGTTGTTGAGATAACAATCACCGATGCAATATTATCTGCATGTATTTTTTTTGAATACATTTTGGCTAGTAAAAAATTTAAAATCGCAGATGGCATTGATGCCGAAATCAAAAGTACTCCTGCTTCATAACTTTTTAATCCAAAGTAACGAATAATTGAAAAAGCAATCAAAGGTCCACTAATTAATCTTGCAACAGCAATAATAATATTCGTATTAACGTTTTTTGTCTTTAATGTGCTGAGCGCAATTCCAAGAGATGTTAAAATTAAAAAGATAGTCGAGTAACCAAGTAGCATAGTGGTATTCACTAAAAATGCAGGCGGTTTGATTTCAAAGTACAACATAAATCCTGAAATAAATAAAACATGCATTGGAATAGAAGTGATTAATGGTTTTAAACTAAATTTTTTACTGGCAATAAATATTCCAACCGTAAAATGTAATAGCATGATGACTGCAGCAATTGAGCTTGCAACTGAAAACCCTTTTTCACCATATGCAAATAAACATATTGGAAGTCCTAAGTTTCCGGTATTAGGTAAAATAAGTGGACTAAGTTCTAAAACAATATCTCGCTTTAAAATTTTCAAAATAACAACTCCAATTACTGCAAAACAAGCAACAAATAAAAAAGTAAACGACCCAAATTTAAAAAAAGTTTTAAAGTCTAGAGTTGTTGATGCTGCTAAAGAGTAAAATAAAAGAGCAGGGACACCAATTTTACCAGCAAACGTCGTTATGATATCGCTATTAAACTTTGGATTTTTTTTTCCAAACCAATAGCCAATTCCAATAATAAAAAAGACAGGAAATATAACTTCAAATAATTTAAAATAGATCGCTAGTGACATAATTTTGAAACCTTTTACTTTTATGATTTTTCATTACAAGATAAACAATTACAAATGAGACAATTAATAGTTTTTTTTATTATTTTATTAAATTTTGAACAAGTCGACGCTCATGTTGGTCATAATAAAAACCTTCAAAATTTATCATTCGATATTTATCGAAATGGTGCTTATGCAGGTTTTCACACTATTGACTTTAATTGGGGCAAAGATGGGAGTGTTGAAGTTAAAAATGTTATTGAATTTGGCGTAAAAAAACTTGGGATCACTTTTTATAAATACCAGTCAGTTGGAACTGAAACTTATGATGCTGCAGGCAAGTTAGTTAATTTTAATTCGAATACAGATGATAATGGAAAGCCAAAATTTTGTAATATTGATTTAAAAAAAGATAAATACGAAGTGAACGGAACCAAATTTAAAGGTGAATTTAAAAAGCCATTTTTAATCTCTTCTTATTGGAACCACGACATTGTAACGGTTCCATACCAATTATCAGGCATTACATGTAAAGTGACAGAACAAAAGGTGAGTTTTATAAAGGAAGAAGATTTTAAAAAACTAGACCAAACATTTAAAACTCGGGTTTTTGATATTAAAGGAAAAGATTTAGATACCCAGGTATGGTTTGATCAAAAAACAAGAATGATTGTACATCAAGTGTTACACCGCAAAGGCAAATGGGAGTATAAACTTAAAAGTTATAAATTAAATAAATGAAAAAAATTTTAACAGTATTATTTTTACTGCATTTTTCCTTGCCATCTTTTTCAGATGAGCCAGGCGTCATTTCACTTATGTATCACCGTGTAGGTGAAGGCAAGTATCCAAGTACCAATGTTTCAACTGAAATGTTCAAACAACATCTTGAAGCGATTAAAGCATCAGGGCTTAGTTACATTGAACCAGAAAAATTTAAAAACCAAATTTTAGAAGGTAAAATATTTTCAAAACGATTTATTTTATTAACGGTAGATGATGCGTTTAAAAGTTTTTATCAAAATGCTTGGCCTATTTTAAAAGAAAACAAAATTCCATTTATTATGTTTGTAAACACAAGAGAGATTTCAAATAATCATCCAAACTATATGAGCTGGGATCAAATTAGAGAATTAAGAGACTCTGGATTAGTCACAATCGGTGGTCACTCATGGAGTCATGAGTATTTTGTCGATATGAAATTGGAAGAGGTGAAAGAAGATATCCAAAAATCTCATGATGATTATAATAAGCAATTAAAAAAAATTCCTGATCTTTATGCGCATACTTTTGGAGAGACCAGTTCAGATATTATAAAAATTATTAGAGATTTTAATTATAAAATTATTTTTGGACAGCACTCAGGAGTGATTAGTCAAAACGAAAATATCAATTATCTGCCAAGATTTAGTTTAAACGAAAATTATGGAAAAATGGAAAGGTTTAAAAATATATTAAAGTCACGTGCATTTAATATTACTTCTTATGAACCCAAAACAGTTCTGCTTAATAAAAATAATAATCCATCAAGCATGAAATTAAAATTTAACGAAAATGTAAAAGGAATTAATTGTTTTGATAATTCTGGTGGAAAATGGAAAAATACTAAAATTAACTTTGTTACTAATAATGAAATTGAATTAACTTTTGATGAACCTTTTAAAAAGAGAAGGGGAAGATTAAATTGTACTATGCCATCCAAAGATGGATTGATTAAATGGTTTGGTTATCAGTATAGTGTAATTAATTAGCGTTATTAAACTTTTTCATCATATTTAGAGTTTCTTTGCTAATATGATGTTCCATTCCTTCTGAATCAATTTCTGCAATTTTTCTAGGCACACCAAGTTTAGTTAAAAAATTAAATAATATTTCATGCCTTGTATTAGATTGTTCTGCTAATTTTTTTCCATGAGATGTTAAAAAAATATTTTTATATTTTTCACTCTCAACAAGCTTTGCTTTAATTAATCTTTTAATATTTTTACTCACCGTCGCGTTCGATACGCCAAAATATTTACAAAGGTCAACGTTCTTCACTGAACCTTTAGTGTTTAAAATTTCATCAATCGCTTCAACATAATCTTCGAGAAGTTCGATGCTTTTTCTACTCTGGGTAGTTTTAAATAATTGAGGACTACTAGATCTAGTGGTTGTCATAAAAAATTAATGTTTAAAAGCTAAATAACACTTGAAATTATCTTGGCAAGTAATAAGTTTAGCCAAGGCTAAACTTTATGACAGAATTTAGAAAAGGTATTTTTAATGTTGTTGCTGGAACCAGTTTTGGTAGAGCATTAATCTATACATGTGGTCATGTAATTATTGCAATGACAGTCGTGTCTGTTTTAACAGGTGCCAGTTTATTTGAAGCTGGCTTGGTAGCTTTAGTTGAACCAACAATTAATGGTTTTTGGTATTACCTATTAGATAAATTATGGACCAAAACCTTTATTCAAAAATCAGTTTAAATTTAAAACAAATCATTATACAACTTCAGGATGTTTTCGTTTTTAAACATCTTTAAGAAAAAAAATAAAAAAAAGGAAGAAGAAGCTTTTAATTTACTTCGTAAAGCAAGTGCCATCTCAAAAAAAATTGCAGAAGAGACTAATGATGCAAAACTCAAAGGTTTAGCATTTGAATTAAAACGTAGTCATGATGAGGCGATTAAAATTTTTGAAGAAATTAATTACGATCTCGATCAATTAGATAAATTTTATTTTGATCCAAAACAAGCTTTATCTGAAAACTATAAAAAAGTAGAAACTATTTTAGATAATTTTAAAAAACGTATCGCTTAGTTTATTGCAACTCTAATCAAAACTGATTATAATTTAGTTATGTCTACATACGAATGTAAAAAATGCGGAATGTCAGTTAATGCATCATGTGCAAAATGTAATGAGCCTTTAGCTAATGATCATTTAGATGTGAATGGAACTCAAGTTCAAATTTCTAAATGTCCAAAATGTGAAGGTAAAATTAAATCACCGCAATGTTGTGGTGCTGACATGGGCGCAAATTAAACGAGCACAATTCCTAACATTACAAGTTGTACAAAGTTTATAACCACTGAAATGAAGTGAGAAATTTTAAAAGCTTTTTCATTTCGTTCATCTTTTAACTTATTAATCTTTGGCATTAAATAAACTAAATTAAAAAAGAATAATAAAGCTGAAGTTAACACTAGATAAAAGTCTAAGATAAAAGTTTGATAAAAAATATAAAATCCTGAGACCAGTCCAAGGATTAGTAAATTTACTAAATAGTAATATGGGAAAATTGCACGAATAAAAACCCCAGCATTATCTGGTGGTAAAACTTTAAAAATCATTGGCGCTAAAATAAAAGAAAAAAATAACATGATCCCCAAAACCAAGGACACCATATTCATAATAATTTGCTCACTCATCTTTTAGCTTTCTTTTTCTTTTTACCTGCTTGATTAATTTTATTTATAAATTTAGTCAGTTTTTTTCTTGTTTGGTTAATTTTTTTTATATCCATAATTTTCTTTTAAAATAAAAATCAAGTTCCACAATATGTTTTGTATACACGGTCAGATGCAGGTGCTGGTTTTGTGTATTCTTCTAAATTTACATCTTCAGTATAGGGCTTTTTAATTACTTCACATAAAGATAAAAATTTAGATATATCTCCATTATCTGCAGCTGATAATGCTTCTTCTACTTTATGATTTCTTGGAATAAATACTGGATTATGTTTCATCATTAATTGATAACCATCTTCACTATTTTGATTTTTAGATAACCTTTTTTTCCACTCCGCTTCCCAAATAATAAAATCAGGATCATTGAGTAATTTTTCTTGAGGAAATTTACCATTGATTAAGTATCTAAAGGTATTGGTATAATCTGCTTGGTTCTTGTGCATGAGTTTAAACAAATCACTCATCATTTGTTTATCTTGGTCTTCATCTGAAATCATACCAAGCTTATTCTTCATCATCACATGAAACTTATCTGCAAATAATTCTTCGTATTCTTTTATTAAATCATTAGCGATTCCCTCAGCTTTTTTCTCATCCTCATCTAGTAAAGGAAATAAACTTTCTGCAAATCTAGCTAAATTCCATTGTCCAATAATAGGCTGGCTTCCATAGGCATAACGTCCATAATGATCAATAGAACTAAATACAGTTTTGGTATCATAGTGATCCATAAATGCGCACGGACCATAATCAATACTTTCTCCTGAAATTGACATGTTATCTGTATTCATCACACCATGAATAAAGGAAACCCGCATCCAATTTACAATCAGTTTAATTTGTCGTTTCATCACAGACTTAAAAAGTGCAATGGCTTTATTTTGAGCTTGAAGGAGTTCTGGATAATGCCGCTCAATAGCATAATCAACTAACGTTTTAAGTGCTGAGATATCTTGTTTAGCGGCAACATATTGAAATGTACCAACTCTTAAGTGAGATGATGCAATCCTAGTTAACACTGCACCTTTAAGTTTTGTTTCTCTTAAAACATCTTCACCCGTTGTTACAACGGCTAAACTTCTTGTGGTTGGAATGTTTAAAAAATGAATGGCTTCACTAATTATATATTCTCTTAGCATTGGCCCTAATGCTGCTCTTCCATCACCACCTCTTGAGTAAGGTGTTTTACCCGAGCCTTTTAATTGAATATCCCAACGTTGATTTTTTGGATCAATATGCTCACCTAATAAAATAGCCCTTCCATCACCAAGCATCACAAAGTGACCAAACTGATGACCACAATAAGCTTGTGCAAGTGGCAGTGATCCATCAATAAGTTTATTACCTGAAAAAATTTCAGCATTTTCTTGATCAGAGTGTTTTGAAAAATCTAAACCTAAAGATTTAGCAAGATCATGATTCAAAATTACCAATTCTGGTTTTTTTACAGCAACTGGAGATAGTTTTGTTGCCATAATTTCTGGTAAGTTGGCGTAAGTATTATCAAATTTAAATCCAGAATTATTCATCATTTCCTTTACTGATCGTTTATGATTTTTAATATAACATTTAATGAATCAGTTAAAAAAATATTTTTTATTTTTTTTATTCTTTATTCTTATTGGTTGTAGCTCAGTTCCGAAAAATACGGTGAATGCTTGTGCTATTTTTGATGAAAAATACCTTTGGTATAAGTTTGCAAAATCCACTGAAAAAAAATGGGGTGCACCAGTTGAGCTTCAAATGGCGATTATTAAAAAAGAAAGTGGCTATGACTGGCTAGCAAGACCAGAGCGAACAAAGCTTTTCAAAGTTATTCCTTGGAAAAGAAAATCTAGTTCACTAGGCTATTCTCAAGCTGTTGTTGATACTTGGGAGACTTATAAAAGAAGTACAGGCAAGAAATATGTCACCCGTGTTTTGTTTAAAGATTCATCTGATTTTATAGGTTGGTATGTCAATCAGACATATAAAAAAATGAAGGTTTCAAAGAAGAATTATTTTAGACAGTATCTTTATTATTATAATGGCTGGACAAAAAGAACGAGACCAGAGTCTATCCCATATGCAAAAGAGGTATCAAGAACAGCTAAAAAGTATAGAGCTCAAATCAGAAAGTGCCAATCGAAACTTAACCGAAATAAATATATCATCTTTTAGATGAAATTTTTTTTAATTCTTTTTTTCTTACCCACTATTGTTTTTGCTCAAAATTTAAGAGTTGTTGATGGAGACACGATTCATATTGGTAAAATAAAATATCGCTTTCATGGAATAGATGCTCCAGAGATGTCTCAAATCTGTAAACAAAATAACAAAAATATAAAATGCGGAGTATTATCTAAAGTTAAACTAGTTGAGAAAATTAATAATCAAAAAGTAAATTGTAAAAAAATTACTACCGACCGGTATAAAAGAATTGTAGCAGAGTGTTTTGTTAACAATGAAAGTTTATCAAGTTTTCTTGTAAAAAATGGTTATGCATTTGCATATCGAAGATATTCAAAACAATTTATTGAAGATGAAAATTTTGCAAAAAAAAATAAACTTGGTTTATGGGCAATGGAATTTCAATATCCATGGGATTACAGAAGAAAAAAATAATCCACACACTTCACAGACCGATTATAGAATCAACTAAAGAGCGATACCTTTTTAAAACTAGTTAAATTATTATGATTTTAACTGAGGGCGCAAGTTCTTAGCTGACAGTGAGAAGTAGGGTCAAACTGATTGCTCACTGCAGAAAGCTGAAGGTGTAGGTAGCACTTCGACTCTTCAGAGTGAGGCCGTGGGAGTAGTGCTTAAATCACATGGCAAATAACTTCGCGTGTAGCTGTTCTTCGGAATAGTTATGCAGCGAAGTTTTTTTTTTACGCGGGATCTAAAAGACCAGGATGGTTATTGGATGGATTGTTTACATCCCGACTTACTTCATAAAAAACAAGTTCTGGATTTTCGTGACTATTTAAAAACACCATAGGGTCTGCTGCATTTAAATAATTATTAATTTCTTCTTCTTTTAAAATTACTGGCATTCTATGATGAATATCCGCTAACTCTCCTTTAGCTGCTGTGGTGATGATTGAAAATTCAATATTCGTATTTTTTTGATAAAGGCCACAAAAAAACAATGGTTCATTGTGCTCTCGTTTTATGAATTGAGGAAACTTTTTTCCTTCATCATTTTTTCTCCATTCATAATATCCATCAGCTGGAACAACACACCTTTGTTTTGCTACCAAACCACTAAAGGTTCTTTTTTCCATTAACGTTTCTAATCTTGCATTATTTAAAGGTCTAAAATCTTGCATTTTCTCAGACCATTTTGGAACCAATCCCCAGTGATAATTCGTTAAAGTAAGAGCATCATCATCTTTTTTAATAATGGGTAACTGTTGGGTCGGGTAGGCATTGAAGTTATCTGTATCTTCAACCCCTTCATTGTTTTGAACAATATTTTTAGTTTTTTTTACAGTTTTTGTAATAGCATAACGTCCACACATACTTGCTTTAATATTTTATCTATAAGATGTATCAATCTATTTCTACGAGTATGAAAAGACGACAAATTTTTTTTCAAGGAATTAAAGATGTATTACCTTTAAATATTCCTGTTGCTTTATTTGGAATGTTTTATTCAGTGTTATGCATTGAGCTTGGTTTTTCTGCATATTTTGCAATGGGAACATCCTTAATTATCTTTGCAGGTGGCTCTCAGTTAATTTTTATTACATTGCTAACCGCAGGCGCAGTACCATGGGTTATTTTTGGTTCTGTGATTATGAACAATACGAGAAACTTTTTATACGGCGCAGTATTTTCAAAATATATAGAAAAGAAAAGTAGAATTTGGAAAATCGTTTTAAGTTTTTTTCTAACAGATCAGTGTTTTGCTGTTTCAAATAATTATCTAAAAAAAAACTATAAAAGTAAATTTGCTCATTATCATATGCTTGGATCTGGTATGACCGTATGGACAATTTGGCAACTCTCAAATTTAGTTGGTATTTGGTTAGGAGATATTGTGAGCGATCAATTAAGTTTAAACTTTTTTGTTGCTATTACATTTTTAGCTTTAATTGCAAAAGACCTTGGAAAGCTAGATCATTTTCTTGTAATTTTATTATCTGCAACATGTTCACTTATTTTTTATAATTTACCACTTAAAGCTTATGTGATTGTTGCAGCTATTGCTGGAATTAGTCTTGCCTACTTAATCAATACAAAATTTAAAAAATTAATACGATGAGTATTTGGACTTACACCATTATTATTGGAATTTTAACTTTTCTATCACGTTATGTGGTTACCGCTTATGCAAATACAAAAACCTATAGTGAAACAACCAAAAAAGTTTTGTCTTATGTGCCATCTGCAGTTTTTCCCTCATTAATATTTCCAGCAGTATTTTATGAAAACAATAACCTAGTATTGTTTTCAAGTGAAATTCAAGCTTTTATCTTAGCGTTTATCGTCAGTGTAATATTTAAAAATATATTTTTGACGGTAAGTGTTGGAATTTTAAGTTATATCTTAATTATATTTGGCTGAAGCAATAAACTCTTTAAATGCTTCACACCAAATTAGAATAGTATTGTAATCTTCAAAATTAATTTTCTTATCAAGTGGTACAATAAAGTTTTCAAATACTTTTAAATCAGCAACATATAATGCATTTTGTTTTATAGGCAAAAACTCATCTTCGTGTTCTACAAATTTTTTAGTTAAATAGATTTTATAATCAGGACCAGGCGCTACCTTTCCTTTAAGTGCAATTTCATTATTTGTAATCACCAATTGACCCTCACCCCAGTGAAAAAAATCATTACCACGTTGACCTTTTTTAAACTCCGCTTTGTAAACTGGATTTGCTACTACTTGCTCGATTTGTGAGAGATTAGCTGATTTTGGTGCTGTTAAGATAGGTAAAAAATAAACACCTAAAGCAAAACCAATTCCAAGAACTGCACCATGTGAAAAAATCAAAAATAAAATTCTCATTACAATTTCTTTTGTATTACCACATCAACTAGTATTGCAATAACAAGGTTTAATATTGTGATGCCGCAAATAACAATAAAACTAAAGAAATAAACCCATGACCACCAATAAATCTCTTGCATCGGTAACATTACTGTTTCCCAGGATGATAGAGTTAAAACTTGAAAAAGAGTAATTAAAGAGATCCCAAGATCACCCCATCTTGAAGGGTCATCATTTCCAAATAAAATAGCTCCCATCGTTGCATAAATATAAAGAATAATAAAAAGGAGTAAGCTTACAAAAAATACTCGTCTTACAGATTCTAAAATAGCTTCAATAATCTGTTTAAGTTCAGGAATAACAGAGATTAATCGCAAAACTCTAAATATTCGAAGTAATCTTAAAACTAAAAAACTTGAATTATTTGGAATTGGAATAAGCGAGATTGCAACAATGACGGTGTCAAAAATATTCCACCCACTTTTAAAAAAATCAGCTTTTTGTTTCTCACCTATAAATCTTATAAGAATTTCAATGACAAAGAAGATTGTAATTCCATAATCTAAAAGATGAATTGTCTCTAAAAATAAAGGATCAAGTTCATAAGTCGTTGCTCCAATAAGTATTGCATTAAGGATGATAATTGAGACGACAGTAAATTGAAAAATTCGATTATCTTTTAAACTTGAAAAAAAAGGGGTCATGACAGCTATATAAGGACATTTATTTAAAATGAAAGTCACAAGATTGTAACAAAACTTTAACTTGGGTTATTACGAAGTTTTGATACTACCCGCTCAAACCTCATTCTTTTAATACATAAATTCTCCCCTGGTTAACAGGATGAGGTTAACAATTTTTTACAAAAAATATAATTTATAGATATAAATAAAATGTGAGATTTATAAAATTTTTTGTATTATTTTGGTTCATTCTAAAACCTGTTCAGGCTAGTGAAAATTATCATCTAAAAAAAATTTCAGAGCTAAATAATCCTTGGGGACTAACATTTATTAATGATCAAGAGGTCATGGTTAGTGAAAAAGAAGGTGAAATTTTAATTATCAATATCAAAGATGGATCACAATCAAAGGTTAAGCACAATTTAAATTATAAAGTTGATGGGCAGGGTGGTTTACTTGAGATTTTAAAGCATAAGGATGATATTTTTATTTGCTATACTGAAGATAGAGGATCTGGCAAAACCAGTACATCCATTGCAAAAGCAAAATTCTCTAAAACAAATTTAAATTTTAAGAATATTTTTCAAGCAAACCCACCGATTAACTCTGGTTACCATTTTGGATGCAGAATGGTGATCCAAGATAATAAATACCTTTATGCAAGTGCAGGAGAAAGAGGTGGAGATAATATTGCTCAAGATTCTACGAAACATCCAGGAAGTATTATTAGAATTAATTTAGACGGATCTGTTCCAAAAGATAATCCAAAGTTTAAGGGTAAATCTAATTGGTTACCTGAGATTTATCAAATTGGAATTCGAAACCCCCAGGGTATGACGTTATCTCCTTTTAATAACAAAGTTTATATCTCAAACCATGGTGCAAGAGGTGGAGATTTTTTTGGAGAAGTTAAATTTGCAGAAAATTATGGTTGGAAGATTTGGTGCTGGGGTGGAACGAATTATAGCATGACAAAATGTGGTGAAGTTCAAAAGTGGGATAAAAGATTTACTAAACCTTTATATACTTGGGTTCCATCTATTGCGGTCAGTGCGGTACAAATTTACAAAGGTATTGAATTTGAAGAATGGAATGGTCATATCTTAATAACATCACTTAGAAACCAATCATTAAGAAAATTAGAGTTTGTGAGTGATAATAAAGTAGGAAAAGAAATGATTATTTTTAAAGATAATATTGGAAGAATTCGAGATATAAAAATTGGGCCTAAGGGAAAAATTTATTTGTTATCTAATGGCAATTCTGCCTTATGGGAGATGAGCAAAAAATAATGGAATTGTTAAATCAAAAAGTACTGTTTGTTGGAGTTGCTCTATTTTTATTTGTTTTGTGTGAAAATCTGTTTCCAAATGAAAAAGCTTCATTAACAAAAAAATTAACTAGATCTTTTAAAAATATTTTTCTTTGGTTGCTCAATATTGGCTTAACACCAATATTAATTTTACCTATCACGATTTATGCAACAACTTTAAATTTACATAATACTTTTGTTATTAATAATGCGATTGGCCTTTTTATCTTTCATTTAGTTATTTATGATATTTTTTTATATTTTTGGCACCGCGCGAACCACGAAATAAAATTTTTATGGAGATTTCATCATGTTCATCATCTTGATGAAACACTTGATGTATCATCAGGTTTAAGATTTCACTTTGGCGAAGTTATTTTAAGTACTATAGTCAGATGCGCTATCATCGTTACGTTTAATATTACTCTTGTAAATTTATTATTGATTGAAGCTTTAGTCTTAATAAGTTCTGCCTTTCACCATTCAAATATCAAGTTACCTAAAAATTTTGAAAAAATATTATCTTATGTCATTGTCACACCATCTATTCATTGGGTGCATCACCATAAAAGACAAAAAGAAACAGACTCTAATTATTGTGCTATTTTTAGTTTTTGGGATTTTTTATTTGGAACAAAATCAAATTTTAAACGATACAAAGGAATGCCAATAGGCGTTGAAAAAGATAAAGATCAACCTATTGCAAAGCTAATTACTCGACCATTAAAATAAATGGAAGCAGTTCAACAATCAAATTTTCATTGGCGTTGTAAACATACGTGGAAAAGAAGTGCAAAAAATACCATGTGGTGTTTAATAGGTTGTTCGATCGGTGATTTTGGAACCATATTATTTTTTCAGTTAACTCAAATTCCTTTTCCAGTTTTAGGTATTATGACGCTTGCAATCATTAATGGATTAATGACAAGTATTATGCTTGAGACCATTATTCTTATGAGACAAAATTTTAATTTTAAAGAAGCATTTAAGGTTGCAATCGGAATGAGTTTTATCTCTATGATCTCTATGGAAGCTGCGATGAACCTTACAGATTATTTTTTAACTGGTGGTGCGATGTTAACTTGGTGGGTTATTCCTATTATGCTATTTGTCGGTTTTATTACTCCTTGGCCATATAATTATTGGAGATTAAAAAAATTTGGACAGGCTTGTCACTAATTAAACGTAGTCTAAAGGCAGTACGGTTGTTTCTTTTAACTCTTCCAAAGACGGAAATCCGCTCACACTTGCAAAGTCAATTTTATTAATCAGATCAAAATAAAATTCATTGTAACTTTCAGAATTTTTAAGTCTTACTTTTAATAGATAATCCACTTCTCCCATTAGTCGGTGGCACTCAACAATTTGAGGTGTTTCTTTTACAATTTTTTTAAACTGATCTGTCCATTCTTTATTGTGACTTGTGGTTTTAATATGAACAAAGTAAGGGCGTTCTAAATTTAGTTTTTGTTTATTAAGAACTGCAACGCTCTTATCAATAAAGCCTGCATCCTTTAAGTTCTTAACCCTTCTGTAACAAGGAGAAGGAGATAAATTAACTTTAGATCCAAGCTCTTCCATTGATATCTCACCATTTTCCTGAAGAATTTGTAGAATTTTTTTATCGATTTCTTTCATAATATTAAAATATTTTACTAATTATATTTGTTATAATAGCAATAATTTATCAGTTTATATACTATTTTATTCAATATTAGCTTATTTTACTACTAAATATTGATTATTTAGGATTTTATTTTACATAAGCATCAGTTCGGTAATGCTACCTAGTGAATTATGGTTACTCCCTTATCGTCACTAGGTAGTCAAAAACTGAACTAATGAACTGAACTACCGAATTTTTAAAACTTATAAAAAGGAAAAAAAAATGAAAAAAATATTAACAACATTAGTTTTGTTTTTCTTTGTAACAGCCGCTCACAGTGCAACACCTTTGGTTGAAGCGTCATGGCTAAAAGAAAACATTAATAATAAAAATGTTAAAGTCATTGAGATCAGCAGTAAATTTGTAAATGGATCTTATGATAAATTTAAACAAGGTCACATTCCTGGAAGTGTTTACATTGATCATATTGGTGACAAATTAATTACAACTCAAAAAGGAGTCATTGGACAGTTACCTGTTAAAAAAGAATTAGAAGCATTGTTCTCTAAACTTGGCGTTAAAAATTCTGATCATGTTGTTGTCAGTTATCTTGGCGTAAACTCATTAGATTTTGGAAGTGCTGCAAGATTATACTGGAGTTTAAAAGTTGCAGGACATGACAATGTTTCTATTTTAAATGGTGGATTAAAAGCTTGGACCGCAGCTGGTTACAAATTAGCTCAAGGTGAAACACAAATCATTCCATCTAATTTCAAAGTAAAGCTTAATGACAAATATGTTGCAAGCTACAAAGATGTTAGAAATGCAAAAAGAAAGAAAAACGGTTATGCATTAATTGATGCAAGACCTAAAGCTTTCTTTATTGGTGAAAAAAAACATCCTAAAATTCAAAGAGCTGGAACTATTCCAACTGCAGTGAATTTAGAAGAAGCAACAATTGTTGATGGAAAGTTAAAAGTTAAATCAGCAGATGAAATTAAATCTTTATTTGTAAAATCAAATGCAAAAGGAAAAAAAGGTTATGTTTCTTTTTGTAACACAGGTTGGTTTGCAAGTACGGTTTGGTTTGCTTTAAGTGAAGTTGCTGGGATCGAAAATGTAAAATTATATGACGGTTCTTTAGCACACTGGACACTTAATCCAAAAAACGAAGTTATTAACGGACAAATCTAATACTTAAAAATGAATGTGCGGTTACCCTTAGCCGCGCATTTTTTATTATGAGTGCAATTACAAAAAAAATTGATCTAACAGTTCTTGGCTACGCAGTTTTAGCAACGTTATTATTTTCTTTTTTATTTTTTACACAAGTTAGCAATAGACACCTTTATGTTTTCTTAATTGGAATTGGACTTGGGGTTTCGCTTTATCATGCATCATTTGGCTTTACTGGAGGATGGAGAAATTTTATTGAACATAGGATCAGTTCTTCACTTCGAGCTCAAATCTTCATGCTAGGACTTGCAGTCATTTTATTTTCTTTTTTTATTGGCACGAATAGTTGGATTTATAATGGTAAAATGATTGGAGCTGTTGCACCAGTAAGCGTTTCTGTTGTGGTTGGATCTTTTATGTTTGGTCTTGCTATGCAGTTAGCTGGCGGTTGTGGATCAGGAACATTATTTACCGCAAGTAGTGGTAACGGAAAAATGGCAATCACATTAGTATTTTTTATGATTGGTTCTTTAGTTGGCACTTATCATTTTGATTTTTGGAAATCGCTTCCATCATTTGGAGGTGTTTCGCTTATGAATGAATTTGGAAAAGTGAATTCAGTTTTACTACAATTAAGTGTTTTAACGTTACTTTATTATTTTATTTATAAATCCGATCAGAAAAGGAATGTTAATTTTAAACATTCAGATATTTTTGATTTTTCAAATTTTGATTTATTTAAAGGGCCTTGGCCTTTAATTTTAGGTGCAGTTTTACTAGTTTTTTTTAATGTTTTAATGCTGCAAGCTGCAGGACATCCATGGGGAATTACATTCGCTTTTGGATTATGGGCTGCAAAAATTGTACAGTTTTTCGGTGTTGAAGTAAGCAGTTGGTCTTTTTGGCAGCTCTCTTATCCAAGCACGGCATTAGAAAACAGTCTCCTTGCAGATCCAACAACAGTTTCAAATCTTGGTATTATTTTTGGAGCATTGGCAGCTTCTGCACTTGCTGGTAATTTTTTTAAAGCCTCGCTTATTAATAAAAAAATATTTATTGCCGCTATCCTTGGAGGATTCTTTATGGGTTATGGTGCAAGACTTAGTTTTGGTTGTAATGTCGGCGCTTTATTTAGTGGTATTGCTTCAGGATCTTTACACGGCTGGGTTTGGTTTTTATTTGCCTTTATAGGTTCAATGATTGGTGTCAGATTTAGAAGGGTATTTTATTCATGAAACGCATAGTTTACCTTGTTGTTTTAACGCTTTGTTTAACTTTTGCTTTTCTCGATCATGACAGTAACGGAGTTGCTTATAACCCCTTATTCCATAATCATGATGACCAAACAGACGGTGCATCACAATCGATTTCTATGCCATGTGGGCTTGGTGGATCAGAAAACCATAAACATTAACTTATTGTAAAAAAAGGAAGTTGTAATAAAAATTACAAACAATGAGCTTAAAAATAAATTCAAACGCACCTAATTTTGAAGCAGAAACCACTCATGGTAAAATTGATTTTTATGAGTGGGCAGGTAATGACTGGGTCATTCTATTTTCCCATCCAAAAAACTTCACACCCGTGTGTACGACTGAGTTAGGTTCATTAGAGGGTTTAAAAGATGAGTTTGATAAAAGAGGAGTAAAAATTATTGGTTTAAGTGTTGATCCTGTAGAAGACCATGCAAAATGGTCCGAAGATATTTTAGATGTAACTGGTTACAAACCAAGCTATCCATTAATTGGAGACAAGTTTCTTCAAGTTTCAAAATTATACCGAATGTTACCTTCAAGTCTGAACGCAACATATGAAGGCAGAACTCCAATTGATAATCAAACAGTTAGAAATGTATTTATTATTGACCCAAATAAAAAAATTAAACTTATTCTAGCTTACCCAATGTCAACAGGAAGAAATTTTAAAGAAATTTTACGAGTAGTAGATTCTTTACAGTTAACCCATGATCACAAGGTTGCAACTCCTGCAGATTGGAAAGAGGGAGAAGATGTTATTATTGTTCCAGCGGTCAAAGACGAAGAAGCTAAAAAGATATTCCCAGGTGGATGGAACGCAAAAAAACCTTATCTACGAGTAGTTAAAAACCCAAAATCTAAATAGATATATAAATTTAGATCATTTCTGATAGTTGAAATTTATGCGATCAAATTTAATATTATTTTCTGGCGCACTTTTTTTTTGGTCAGCAACATGGAGCATCATTGGATTAACTCAAGTTAATATTGATCTAGATCCAACAATATCTGTATTTATTAGATTTATTCTAGCAGGTTTAATTATTTTAGCTTATGTGATTTTAACAAATAGAAAATTAATATTTTCTCTAAAAGAGCATCTTTATTTTTTTATTCTTGGTATATTTTTATACAGCGGAAATTACATTTTTTTTTATCATTCAAATGTTTATTTACCTTCAAATATTCCAGCCACCGTATTTTGTCTTATAACTATTTTTAATATTTTGGGTGAAAAATTCATTTTTAAAAAACCTTTAACCTCAATGACATTATCTGGGGCCTTACTCGGCATAAGTGGGATCGCTATTATTTTTTACCAAGATTTTGTTAATTTTGATTTAAACTCAGGAACCACACTAGGATTAATGTTTGCATTATTCGCAACTTTATCTGCATCAGCTGGAAACTTAATTGCAATATATAACAAGCGAAACTACAACATACCACTCTTACAAAATGTAGCGTTTGCAATGATTTATGGTGCGCTGGTCGCCCTTATTGTTTCATTTATAAAAGGAGCAGAATTTTATATTCCAATAAACAATTTTAGTTATCTTCTTGGACAAGCTTATTTAATTATATTTGGATCCATTGTTTCATTTCTTTGTTACATACGATTTATTGAAAATACGTCTGCATCAACTGGTGGATACATTGGCGTAATTATGCCTATTTTAGCTCTAACAATTTCAATGATTTTTGAAGATGTAAAACCAGATATTTTTTTTCTCACAGGATTACCTGTCGCATTAATAGGTTTACTATTAATTTTAAAACAAGAATCTGTTAATAGATAAAAATTATGAAAGATTTTGCAGTTTATATTGGCACCGCTTTATTGTTTATTATTCCTGTCGTTTGGCTTGTGCTCACCTTAACAGGATAAAATTATAGTCCTTTATTTTTTACAAAGTAGTCCATACGGTCGATGGACTTAATAGAGTAATCAATATTCTTATCATCTCTTTTAATTTTGATTTTAACAGTGCTTCCAGGTCCCCCCGCTTTCCAAGCATTGAGATAAAATTCTTTCATCGTTTTTACCTTTGTATTATTTACAGCAACAATCAAATCACCTGCTTTAATACCGGTGTTAGCAGCAGGACCATTTTCATTAACTCTGGATACACTCAGTTGACCTGTTAAATCATCAGCAGATAATCCAAGGTAAGGGTTAATATTTTTCGTTCTTCTTCCATTTTTAATTAAATCTTTAAGAACCGGTTTCAAGGCATTGATTGGAACGTACATATTGCCTGGTGACATAAGCCCTGGAGAAACTGTATCTGCGATATAAAGTGAGCCGATACCTAATATTTGACCTCTATCATTTAATAAAGGAGTTCCTGCCCAGGCTTGGTTCATAGGATAAACATAAATAGGTTTATCTAAATAATATTCCCAGTAACCCGTAAATGATCTTCTTGAAACCGATTTTCCTGCAGAGCCTTGTCCATGAGTTGGATAGGGCATCACAAATAACATATCATCATCTTTAATTTTATCAGAGTCACCCATACGAAGTGGTGCAAGATTTGTTGGAACTACAGTTTTTAAAATACCAAAGCCCGTTTGATGATCGTAGCCAACAAGTTTGCCTGGAACCGTTCTTCCATCAGGTAAACGAATATCAATTTTTTCTGCTTCAATAACAATGTAACCAATAGTTAGAATATGTTTTTTATCAATGACGACGCCAGTACCAAGGCGCTCTGTACCAAGTGACCTTGCCGTTCTAGCATTTTCTGGAACAAAACTTCTTACTTCAACAATTGATTTATAAATTTGCTCAAACTGTTTTGATGTTTTTAATTTTTGCTGAGAGTAAGATAAATTTGGAAATAAAAAAAAGATGAATAGAAATAAGAAATGAAAATATTTTATTTTCATAACTGAATCTTAATCTTTTTGAGAAAAATTATAAATACAAGCTTTAGTTTAGTTGAAAAACTATAAACTATACTTATGAATTAACTTAGATTTCTTTAAGATCCTCAAGGTGTTTTTTTAAAGCTTTAACAGACAGCTGTATTTCTATGATGAAGGTTATAATAGCGGTTGTAAAAATAATAACGGCAAGTCCAAAACATATAACAGAAATATCAAATAATTTGAGATAGCCAAAAAAAATGGTGAGTAAATTAAAAATAAAACTAATCGCAGACAGTGTTTGCATCAAACGAACTAGTGTCATTCTTTGATTTAAAATTTTAAGTTCCTCTAAAAATCTTGATCGATTTGGACTTTCGATATTTTGAATGACAATTTCGTCATGCATTTTTCTAATGAGTGCAGATAAAGATGCATAACGATTTCCAAAAGTGGTCATCATTAAGGGAATTGCTGGAAAAAGGAATAACGGATACCAAAATTGATCTAGCATTCTAAAAGACTATTTTTTATTTCTGTTCTTCGACCAATCAACTGCATTTTCCCATTTTTCCTTCATGGTTTCTTTTGATTGAATAATTGGTCCGTCTCTAGAAACAGGTGAGTCGCCTGTTACTTTTAAACCTAGCATAAAGATTCCAAATGCTGCAAGCATTAACAATAATGTTAATTTCATTCGTGTTCGCCACCTGGATCTTTTTTATCAAGCTCAACTCTTTTGCCATCGACCCATAAATTTTGACGAGATCTTGTTGTACTATGGTAACCATCATTTCTAAGATTAAATTGTCTCGCATTTTGAAAGGACTTCATTGTAAAGTAAACACCAATGATGACGAGTACGTGACCAATGACTGAAGTTGATAATACCAAGCCCCAGACTTTATATGACCAGAACATTAGTGTGAAAATGACTGACCACATCAAAGATAAAACAACTAAGATTTGAAGCCTTACTGTTTTAGGAAGTGCCCTTAAGTCATTTTTCTTATCATCAAACAACAATAAGCCAGCTTCATATAAAAAATCCTTCATATGAAAATCACACTAAACTATTAGAGATGAATTGATAGGGTTTATTTCTTTAAAATCTCATCTTGGATGATTGGAAATATATTTTCTGCAATAACCTGAACCCCTTTAATATTAGGGTGTTTTCCATCATCAAGATTAAGTTCAGGATTAAGAGCAACCCCTTCTAATAAAAAAGGATAAAGTTTGATTTTGTATTTTTTAGATAGATCAGGATAAATTGAATTAAATTGTTTTGCATAACTTGTTCCGTAACTTTCTTGAGCCATCATTCCAGCTAGAATGATTTTAATATTTTTACTTTTTATTTTCTGAATCATCATATCTAAATTATCTTTTGTCACTTTAGGATTAATACCTCTCAGCATATCATTTGCTCCAAGGCATAAAAAAATAAGATCTGGTTTGTCACCAAGAGACCAATCTAATCGATCTAATCCACCTTTCGTCGTATCACCACTTACACTCGCGTTAATAAAAGTAACATTTTGTCCTTCAAATTTTTTTTGTAAAACTTTATCTAGGTGATGATTTTGAGTTAAACCGTAGCCTGCCATTAAACTATCCCCAAACAGCATAACTTTGGTTTTAGCCTCAGCTGAAACTTGTATTATGCTGACTAAACACCATATATAAAATACTAATTTTCTCATGAGCACACTTTTAGAATTAAAACAAATTACTCTAAATTATAAGAATTATAATACCTCAGTTGAAGTAATCAAAGGAATAGATTTAAAAATTAATTCTGGTGAAAAAGTTGCAGTCGTTGGAAAAAGCGGTTCTGGTAAAACGAGTTTAATCATGTTGATGGCTGGACTTGAACAGCCCACATCAGGAGAGATTATTTTTGATCAACAACCCATCTCAACATTTAATGAGGATGAGCTAGCTGATATTCGAAAGAAAAAAATTGGTATTGTTTTTCAGTCTTTTTATTTAATTCCAAATTACACCGCACTTGAAAATGTATCTTTGATTTTAGAGATTAATGGGATTGATAATTCAAAGCAAAAGGCAGAAGATCTTTTAGTTCAATTTGGTCTAAAAGATAGACTACATCATTTTCCAACACAATTATCTGGTGGTGAACAACAACGTGTTGCCATTGCAAGATCTATGGCAGTAAAACCAAAACTTATTCTTGCAGATGAACCCACTGGAAATTTAGATAGTGAAAATTCTCAAATGATTTCAAATTTATTGTTTGAGTACGCTAATAAAAATCAATCTAGTTTTGTATTGGTTACCCATGATCTTAAATTTGCAGAAAAGTGCGATCGTATTATTAAAATTGAAGACGGCACTATCGTTAGTTCATGATTAATCAATTTTCTTATGCCTTAAGAGATTTATCAAGAAGTTATAAGAAACTTTTTTCTATTATTATTACATTATTTATTAGTCTGTTTATTTTAAGTTTAATCATTAATTTAGAAACTGGATTAAAAAAGGAACTTCAAAATAATGCAAAAGTTTTATTAGGTGGTGATTTTGAAGTTGACACAAGAACTAAGCAAATTGACCAAAACTTTTTAAATGAATTAAAAGATAAAAGTACAGTTTCATCAACTATTGAATTTTCAACGATGTTAACGGGATCGTTAACCGATGATACCAATGCTTTTTTTATCAGACTTAAAGCAGTTGATGATCAATACCCACTATACGGAAAAGTGTTTTCTAAACCAGAAAATGCAATGCAAAGATTGCAATCTGAAGATAATACCATCGTGGTTAATCGTAAGATTTTTGAAACATTAAATTTAAAAGTTAATGATACGGTTTATGTTAAACAAGCACCATTTAAAGTCGTTGGTTATGTTGAGACGGTTCCCGATCTAGGACGAGCTTTGTTATTTGGAGATTTTGCTATCGTCAGCAACCGTGCATTTGAAAAGTTAAATGTGACTTCAATTGGAAGCTTTGTAAACTATGAATACAAAGTTAAAGCACCAAACAAGGATGTTTTAGAATTTGTTTACGAAAGGTTAAAACAATTTCCAACTTATAAAATTAGGTTGCCAGAAAATGCAGCAAATAATTTAAAGCGTTTAATCTCAAATTTTTCTGAGTTTTTATCTTTAGTTTCAATAAGCGCTATGTTGATTGCGGGAATTGGAATCTCAAATACGTTGATCTCTTTTATTAACCAAAAAAACACTAGTATTGCCATTATGAAGTCGATTGGCTTTAAATCACAAAATATTAAACAAATCTTTTATATCGAAATTTTATTGCTGTTATTTTTAATCACCACACTAGCTTATGTGATGTCTTTATTAATTATTCCTCAAGCTAATCATTTTATTGCAAATCTTGGAATTTCTTTAGAAAGCCAATTTAGTCTAGTTAATTACGGGCTTATTTTAATGACAGGCTTTTTAGTTGTGGTGATCTTTTGTATTCCAACTATCTCATCCATTGAACAGATTAAAGCGACAAGTTTATTTAGAAACGTTTTTCAGCTCACTCGTTTTCAGTTTGGAGCAAAAAATATTATTCTAATTTTATTTAGCCTTATTGTTCTTTTAGGAATATTTTTACTGCGCTCAGATAAACTTTATTACACGACAACTTACTTCGTATTTTTCTTTATTTTCTGTGGTGTTTTTTACCTTTTATCAAAGACGATTATTTACATTCTAAAACAATTTAAAACATTCCATTCTTTGCCCTTAAGATTTGCGGTTAGAAATATTATTCAAGATAGATCAATTTTCCCCATTACCGTTTTATCGCTAGGAATAGGAGCTACTTTATTATTAACACTAACTTTAGTTGGGACGAACTTTAAAAGGGAATTAGAAAAATCTATTCCTGAAATTGCACCAGATTTCTTTTATGTCAGTATTCAAAAAGACGTAAAAGACAATTTTATTAGTTATCTAAATAAACAAGATCCGAATTTAAAATATGAAACGGTACCTATTGCACCAGCCTCTGTTGCTAAAATTAATGGCGTTGATCCACTAACTTATATTAAACCATCGAATGACAGTTTTTGGGTTTTGGAGCGTGATAGAAGAATTTCTTGGAGCAATACACCACCTGAAGACAATCCAATTGTTGAAGGACAATGGTTTGATCTACAAAGTGATCAGTTACAAATTTCACTCGATGCAAAAGTTGCAAGAAATTTTGGAGTGAATTTAAATGATCAACTGACATTAAAAATTTATGGAAGAGAAATGACTGGAGTGGTGACCAGTTTAAGAAAGGTCGATTACAGAGATTTATCTATCAACTTTGCAATGATTATTAACCCAAAGTTTGCAAATCAATTACCTCATGAATATATCGCCACAGCAAAGTTTTCAGATAAAAAATATATTAATGAAGCAAAGCTTGTTCAAAACTTTCCAAACATATCAGGAATTAAAGTTTCAACTTATCTTGGAAAAATAACAGATCTTGTAAACAAGATATTTATGGCCGTAGTCATTATTTCTTCCGTAGTTGTGATTGTTGGTTTAATGGTCATCGCTTCAGCTGTGATTGTTCAAGCAAGACTTGGAATTTATCAAAATTTAATTTTTAAAATTTTAGGTCTAAGATCAGGTAAGTTAATTCAAGCAAATCTAATTGAATTTTTAATTACTTATGTTTCTATATTTATGATTGCAGGATTATTTGGAATTTTTACATCTGAATTTGTGATTGAGACTATTTTTAGATTAGGTTGGCAGTTAGAATTTATGCCAGTCTTTAATGTTCTTGTCATTATTGGAGCGTTAACTTTATTTTTAATATTAGTGAATACTTACCGTTTCTTAAAGCCAAGCGTTTATCCAATGGTAAGAAACGAGTAGTTACCTTCTGCCTTTTGCACTTGCATGTTTTTGTAAGATTTTTTGAGCATTAAATTTTGCTTCATCTGTTTTTTTAATTTGCCAAATTTTATCTCTTGCAATTTTAGATGACGAATGATGATCAACAATCGGATGAGGATAATGTTTTCCGATTTCTAAATCCAAGTCCTTTTGCTCAAGGTAAGTTAATTTCCATGGTTCATGAACAAGTTTATCAGGAACGTTTTGTAATTCCGGAACCCATTTTTTTATAAATGATCCATTAGGATCTTGATCTGTAGATTGTTTGATAGGATTATAAATTCTTATAGTATTGATACCTGTTGTACCGGACTGCATTTGAAATTGAGAATAATGAATACCAGGTTCATAATCTGTAAATAACTGTGCCATATGTTTACTTGTTTTCTTCCAGTCCAACCAAAGCTGGTAAGACGCAAAGGATACAAGCATTGCTCTCATTCTAAAATTAATCCAACCATTTGCTTTTAAATATCGCATACATGCATCAACAAACGGATATCCTGTTAAACCTATTTTCCAGGCATGATGATATTCTTCATTAAATGAATTTTCTCTGAGTCCATCATAAGCACGATTCATATTCTGCCATTCAATTTCAGGTTCATCATAAATTTTTTGAATAAAATGACAGTGCCAAGCTAATCTACCTCTAAAAGAGCGTAGTGATTTAACTTTGTTAAATGACATATTTTCTTTTTTGGCACTCGTAATGGCAAAATTAATTTCTCTTAAAGAGATGGTTCCGTATGTAATGTGAGGGGATAATCTAGAACAAGCAACTTCGCCAGTAACAGGTGAAGACATTTCTTTTTGATAGTTTTCAGATCGTTGATCTAAAAAACTTTGTAATAATGATAATGCCTGTTTTCTTCCACCTTTTTGTATGTTGGTTCCATCAATTTCTTTAGTTTTAATCTTATCAAGTGATGGGGTATCAATTTTTAAAAATTTACAGTTTATTTGAGCCTTGACTGGATTAAGATCTATAAAATTATTCCATTGTGAAGACCAAAAGTTACGTTTTCTATTTTCCAACTGTATTCCAAATTGCTGCTCTTGGTGCCAGAGTATATTTTTTTCTTTAAATAAACTTTTACATTTTTGATCTAAATCTAAAGTGTATTGATTACGAAAGATTTGATTAGAATAGATTTCTTCAAATTTATATTTATCAATTAGTTCTTCTAAAACTTTTAATGTATTTCCATAAAAGATATGAATATTAGAATTAAATTGATCTTTAAAATTTTGGTTTAATTCTTCAAGAGAATCTTGAGTAAATTTAAGATGATACGAGCTTGAGGTTTCTAACGCCCAATAATTTTGATCATAAATAAATACTGGCAATACCTCTCCATCCTTACATGCTGCATTAAAAGCAAGATTATCTTCAACTCTCAGATCGTGTCTGAACCATAATATTTTTTTCATGATAATTAATCTTTGTTCTTGTTTTCAGACAAAACATGAAACAGTCCAAAGCCTGCAATAAAAAAGGGTAAAAATACTAACCACGTATTTTGATTTTTTGTTAAAGTCAGAATAGTCGAGATTGTTGTTAAAATAACATATAATCCAATTAATTCTTTTTTGTGTCTTTTCATAAAACCTTTATAAACAAATTATGATTCAATTTCACCCTTCAAGATCTAAAGCATTAGAACAACTTCAATCCTTTGTTGAAAATCATTTAGGGTTATATGCAAGGGACCGTAATTTTGATTTTGGACCTGAAAAAAGAACGAATACTTCTTGTTTATCTCCTTATGTCACTCACGGAATATTAAGTGAAAATGAAATTATTAAACAAAGTTTAAAACAATATTCTTTTTCGAAAATAGAAAAGTTTATTCAAGAAGTATTATGGAGGACGTATTGGAAAGGGTGGTTAGAACGAAGGCCAAGTGTTTGGACTGATTTTATTAATGATCTTAAATATCTCAAAGTTGATTATGAAAGTGATAAAAATTTAAAAGCTGCCGTTAATGGCAATACGGATATTGATTGTTTTAATGATTGGGTGAATGAACTTAAAGAAACAGGCTATTTACACAATCACACTAGAATGTGGTTTTCATCAATTTGGGTTTTTACATTAGATTTACCTTGGCAACTTGGTGCTGAATTTTTTATGAAATATTTAAAAGATGGAGATCCAGCATCAAATACACTGTCTTGGAGATGGACTGCTGGTATTCAAACTAAGGGAAAAAATTATGTTGCTCAAGAATGGAATATTAAAAAATTTACGAATGGAAAATATGACAAGGTTAAACTAAATGAAAATGCTGTTCCAATCGTATCCGATAAGGAATACGTTCAAATTGATCCAGATTTTACCAATGCCAATATCGCAGAGGATCAAACCCTTTTAATTTTTGATAACCAACTTTGTTTTGAAAATTCTGATTTTAAAGATCATAAATTCAAAAAAATCATGTTGTTACAAAATACTAATCTTACACGATCTATCGAGCTTGATGATGAATTAATAAAATTTAAATTAGATCTTATTCATGATCAGCAAGATAGATTAAAAGATCATATAGAAGTTGAAGTTCGTGATATCTCCTATTTAAACAATTTAGATTTAACCGATAAAATTGCTTTATATCCAGGAGTTGGAGAAAACCTTGATTATTTAAAACAAAATCAAATTGATCTAAACTTTTTATATCGAAGCCTAGATCAAATGACCAATCCGTATTGTAAAAAAGGTTTTTTTAACTTTAAAAATTTTATTCCAAAGATTATCAGTCAAATTAATGCATAACAAAAAATTACAATTATTAGGTTGGATTTTATTTAAACTTTCAGCCATTGCTTTTTTAATTGGAAGTGTTGGTAATACAGCAGCTACAATTGGAAGTGCTTTATTTTTATTCGCCTGTACGTTTTTTATCTTAGATTTATTGAAAAAATAGGTCTTATTAATCTTTAGGTCTTTTAAAATAATACTCGCCGTTAGCAACTGAGATCAGTTCCCAGTGGCTTTGACCTAAATAGTCAAGACCGTTTTCTAAAAAGGTTTTTTTATCATTTTCAACGCCTTGTCCGAGTTCATTTAAACTTTTTCTATTAAGCACACGGTATTCAAAAATTTGTTTCATTTAAGATTTGTCGTCTGGATTTGTTAAATCGTCAAGTGTAATGACTTTATTAATATCTGCATACTCTAGCGTTTTTTCTGAAAATTCTCTATTTACAGGAGCTCTTTTGGATTTTCTTAAAGCTTGCTTATCTTTTCTTTTTTTGGCTTTCGCCATTGCTCGCTCACCACGTTTTGATTTGTAGTTATAATGAATACCCAAAAAATTCTCCTTAATGAATTAAACTTTTTTTAAGTTTGTTGCTGCAGGACCATTTTTTCCCTCTTCGATATCAAATGATAGAGCATCTCCGTCATTTAAATAATCAAAGCCAGCATCTCTTACTTGTGTTGAATGAACAAAAACATCTTTTTTTCCATCTTCACGTTCGATAAAACCATAGCCTTTGCTATCGTTATACCATTTTACTTTTCCGTTAATCGGCATACTTTTCCTTTGTCTTATTTTTAGTTTTGCATTTAGGGGTCTTTAAAACGAACTTAAATATGGAAATATTAAAATTGAATTATAAACTTAAACGTAGCCCCCTTAGATAGAGTTAAACCTTCAATGTCAAAGTAATAATAACAATTTTCTCTTTTACGGGCTTTTATGAGTAAATTAAATGATAAGCGCACCAAATCATGAGTAGGACAAAGAATGTCCAAAGAAATATTTCTTTAAACTTTTGCATTAATTCAAATGCAAGTTTAACTTTTTAAATTTTGATTTAAAGCTGTAAAAATATTTATTGTGCGCCACATTACCTTTTTTAAGTAGTATTTGAGAATAATGGATGCACTCATGCGCTAATGTTGAAAGGAACTCTTTTTTATTTGGATATTCCGGTAACATTTCGAGTTCATAAGAAACTGTTTTTTTTCTGTTATTAAAAACTTCTACAAATTGACCCCAAGTCTTATTCATTTTTCTGATTTTGATATCATTAAATGGAATAAGCTTATTTTTAAAAAGCGCTTTATTAAAAATATTAAAAAATTTATTAATATCTTTATAGGTCGTTTTATAATGCATCTCTCCTGTCAACACGGCTTGTGAAATGCGCTTTGTATAATTTTTAAAAATGTCTTTTTTTACTTTTCTCATTTTTCCTGTAATCTCAATTTGGGCTGAGCGTATATATGCCCATTCCTAAGAATGTCTAGATAATAAAATTTGGCTTAAACTGAATTATTCTTCAGTTTCAACTGGCTCAGATGAACGCTTTTCGCGTTCAGATTTTATGAGTTCTACGGCTTCATCAGGGATCTCATCATCAGACTCTTCCCATGCTTTCACTTCATCGACTTCAAGGCCAAGCTTTTCAGCAACCTCTTCAACATCCATGTAAAGTTCTTCTAACGCTTCTGTAAATTCTTCCCAACCCATAATTGTCTAGCCTAATAGCAATTAAGGGATAAATATGAAATAAAAAATTAACTTTGACAATCTTTATCATCGCCTTGGGGTAAGTATTGTAAATGCCAATGATAGCTTTCTTTACCTTGTAATACGGTCGTTTTTGCATGCCCCATGGTTTTAGCTTGATCGATTACAAATTTACTCACAAAACCTTGAAGCTCTTCTTCGCTTAATCGTGCTTCTTTTTCATTACTTTTTCCAACAATACGAACTTTAAACATTTAACCAAGTTTAATTGTATCATCCTATTTAGAAATAAAAATACTTTAAAATTAATGTGAATAAAAAAAATTTTGTAAAAATTTTTGGTTTAAAACTTATTTGTATTTAATTAAAAAACTTAAAATAATTTTAAATGTTTAATTTTTTTTCTAATCAACGTCATTTCAAATTAGCTTCTGAATTAGATGAAGTCATGGGCATGTGGACAAAACGGATACTCAAGATTATAGAAATGAAAAAATCTTTAATTTCTGATATTCAAAGCACCATTCACCAAGGTGGCGCAGTTGTTATTAAAAATACTATTGTCGATAATCACCACAATTTCTATTTCAGGTATAACTCAGAGATAAATTTTGTGTTTCTTATAACTGTTATTGATAAATTGAATTGTACAAATTCTATTCAATGTGTTGGTGAAAATCGCTATAATGGTATTACTATAAATTTTGATATGTTAAGCAATCAACATCAGGTTATTCTTACTCGAGAAGTAAAACCTGATGCAATAGAATTAGCTAAACAGCTAGAAAAACTAGATAAAAATAAATATTTATCCAAAACAATTTAAAGTTAGTGGCCCTTTTCAGGGCCACAACGTTATAACTATTCGAGAATATATAGAGAAAAACGTATTACCTTTTAAAGTAATGACATGGCGTTTGCAGTTATCGCGATGGCATTAGCGATTAATAAACTGACAAACAAAACAATTTTTTTCATAAACATAAATTAACTAATTCAGTTAAAAAGCACTAACGGTAATAGCGAATACCTTACATTCAAAGTTTAGATATCGAATTTTGTCATAACAAACCATTGTTAAAGTCATAATTTAACATTATATTCTAACTATGAGTTCATTCGACGATAGAAAAAAGGGATTTGAAAAAAAATTTGTCACTGATGAAGAGCTAAAGTTTAAAGTTAGTAGTAGAAGAAACCGTTATTTAGGTGAGTGGGCGGCAGGTATTTTACAGCTTAAAGATGAGAAACAGAGTGAATATGTTCAATCTGTTGTTAAAGCTGATCTTGAAGAAGCAGGTGATGAAGATGTGATCCGTAAACTAAAAGCAGATCTTGAAAATCATCATATTACTGAAGAAGAAATTAGAAAAAAAATCACAGAATTTAATCAAAAAGCTCAAGCTGATTTTCAATAATTTCTAACCATTATGCTTAGGGGTTTTTTTGTCATTTTACTGTTTCAGCTCATTGGTGAAGTAATTCAAAAGTTTTTTGCTCTTGTTATTCCAGGACCGGTAATTGGTCTAATCTTTCTACTCTTTACCCTTATTTATTTAAGAAGAGTAAAAATGAAAAAAATCTTAAATGTTAAAAAAGATGTGATGAGCACAGCAACAGCGATTACGAGTTACTTATCTTTATTATTTGTTCCCATTGGAGTTGGAGTGGTGATGCATATTTCTTACCTAGAAAAAAACCTCTACCAAGTGCTTGGCGTTGTAGTGATTGGTACGATCTTAACCGTTGGGATTACTGCAAAATTAATGGAATATTTAAACCTTTATCTTCAGAGAAAAAAGAAATGAATAGCGTTGAAACACTTTACCGAATTTGGGTTTATTTACAAACTGAACCTTTGTTTTGGTTAACCATTACGATTGGCGCTTTTTTAGTTGGAGATTATTTATACAAAAAATCAAACATTAATCCTTTAGTTAATCCAGTTGCTATTTCAATTCTTATCGTCTCTGGAATTTTAATCATATTTGATATTGAATATGAGCGTTATTTTAATGGTGCTCAGTTTATCCATTTTTTATTAGGACCTGCTACTGTTGCACTTGCTATACCTATTTATAATCAAATTAAACTCATTCAAAAAGAAGCTTTAAGTATTACAATTACACTTTTAGTTGGATCATTGTTTGCAATTTTTATTACATACTATTTGGCAAAAAGTTTTGGTTTAGATGAGCAGTTAATTTTAAGTATGTTACCAAGATCAGTAACAGCTCCTATTGCCATGGGAATAAGCGAATTAATTGATGGTCTTCCGTCACTCACTGCAATTATTACCATTGCAACAGGTATTATTGGTGCATCACTTTCAACTTTTGTTTTAGATTTTATGAAAGTGAAAGATATGACAGCAAGAGGTTTTGCCATTGGTTTAACTTCACATGGAATTGGAACCGCAAGAGCGATGTCACGAAATAAAACCGCTGGTATATTCTCTGCTCTAGCACTTGCTTTAAGCGGTGTTGCAGTCTCGATAATAATTCCTATTGTCATTAATATTTTTAATTAATAGTATCAAGTCATGAAGTATTTTTTGATAATCTTATCATTGCTATTTACTCATGCAGCATACGCTAATCATCACGAAGAAAAAATTACCATTGAAAGAGCAGGTAAGGGTTCTGAGATGTTTAATCTTGGAAAAGAATTATACCAAGCAAATTGCGCTTCCTGCCATCAACCTAATTTATCAGGTCAAAAAGGTTGGAAGGATAAAGTTGATGCTGATGGTCACCGATTAGCACCTCCTTTAAATGGGACAGGGCACACCTGGCATCATGATGATAAAACTTTGTTTTATATTATCAAATATGGATTAGCTAAACTGGTTCCAAAATATGAAGGTAAAATGATGGGATTTGAAGATAAGTTAAATGATCAAGAGATTAAATCAGTCCTTGCTTATATTAAGTCTTTTTGGTCTAATGAATATTATCAATATCAAATGAAATTAAATTAATATGAGATTATTTTTAATTACAGTTTTTACATTATTATTTTCAGCACAAAGCTTTGCAGCAGCAATGAAAATGGTTGGCATGAAAGGTAAAGCTTCTGATGTGACGAAAACTATTAAAGTAAATATGTATGATAATTATTATGAGCCTAAAACCATTAATGTGAAAAAAGGTGAAACAGTAAGATTTATTGTTGAGAATAAAGGTGTGTTGGTACATGAGTTTAATATCGCAACAATGAAAATGCACAAAAAGCATGGTCCTGAAATGCTTGACATGATGAAGAATGAAATTTTACTTCCAAACAAAATTAATAAAGAGAAGATGAAACAAATGGCAAAAATGAACCATAAGATGGCTCATTCTCACTCCAATTCAGTTTTACTTGAGCCTAAACAAAAAGCAGAACTGATATGGAAGTTTACATCAAATGCAGAGCTGTTTGGTGGTTGCAATGTTCCAGGTCATTTAGAAGCTGGAATGATTTCTAAAATTAATATTAATTAACTCTTTAGTTATTAAATAATTTTAAAGAATTAGTTTATTTTATTTATACAAAGTATAAATTACCAGTTATGCTTAGAAATAATTTATTTAAAATTTTATTTTATTTAATAATTACTCAAATTTATGCTTCAAATATATTAGTAGCCTCTCATTTAGAAGGTAAAAGCAAAAGTGAAAAAGAGCGATACTTAAAGATTAGAATAGAACAGATTCCAAATAAGCATAAAAAAGTAATAATTAAACCTTCAAATTCGTTAAAAAAAATAAACAAAGACGTTAAAAAAAATAAAAAAATAAATCGAATAATCGACAAGTCTTCATTATTGAGTGTGATTTACTATGATGGTGAAAAAATCGTAATAGATCAAATATCTGACAAGATAAAAGAAGATACAAAAATTTATAGTTTTTCAATGTCGAAGAGTATTGCAAGTTACATGCTTGGAGATGCAATTTGCAATGGGCATATCAAGGGTTTAGATGATCAGATTGTAAATTATGTTCCTGAAGCTCAAGGAACGCTTTATGAAAATTCATCATTCAAAGATCTTATCAATATGTCTGCAGGGGATCTAAATTTTGCAAAAAAAAAACCAGGTAGTAAAAAATTTATTTATGCTGACAAAATTATAAGAAAAAAATCTACTGCAAAGGATTATTTGTTATCTTCTAAAGGAGTAAAAAAATCAAAAAAATTATTTAATTATCATAATTTTCTCACCGATTTTGTTGCAAGAGCTGTAGATAATCAAGTTCCAGGCGGTTTGCAAAAATCATATCAAAATTTAGCAAATAGAGCAGGCACAAAATCTGAGATGTTCTATATTGAAGACTCAAACGGTTGGCCACTGTTATTTGCTTGGTTTTATGCTGAAAGGGAGGACTATTTAAGAATAGCTATACAAATAGCTAAAGATTGGAAGTCGCAAAGTTGCATTGGTAATTATCTAAGAAATATAGAGAGCATGAAGATTAAGGCGTATAAAGATTCTAATTATGCAGGATATTTTTGGTTTGATAGAGGTATCAAGTCAAGACATGTGCAAATGAGAGGACATGGCAATCAGAGAATTCATATTAATTTAGAAAATGGATCAATATTATTATTTCATGCTATTGCTGGAGATTTTGATAGTAAAAAACTCTTTAAGTTAGCTAAATAAAATTACTTTAAATTTATATTTTAATTAAAAAAGTGGTTAAAGCTCTTTTTGTTTACGGCTCACTTCAACCTGGTGCTGAAAATGAGAAATATTTAAAACATATTAAAGGTGAATGGAAAGAAGCGTATGCCCGTGGAAATTTAGTGACTGAAGGTTGGGGAAGTAAAATTGGCTTTCCAGTTATTCGGTTAAATAATAAAGGTGAGCAAATTAAAGGCTGGTTATTAGAGTCTGATGAACTTGATAAGAATTGGAAAATGTTAGATGAGTTTGAAGGTGAAGAATATAAGCGTTCTGTTACAGAAATTTATTTAAAAGACGGATCTAAACAATTAGCTTATATTTATGAGTTAAATGAATAAAGTTTTACAGTTTTTTAATCATACCTTTATTGATCTAGGTAAACAGTTTCGTTTAAGTTACCTGCCACCACTGATGATTTATATAGCTGCTGGTGTGAGCGGACTGACTGGAATTGTTGGAATGTTTTTCATTAAAGATTATTTAAATTTATCTGCTGCTTTTTTAGCAGGACTTGGTTTTTGGGCAGGTATACCTTGGGTTTTAAAAATGCCACTTGGGCATTTAGTTGATTTAATTTGGAGACAAAAAAATTATTTAGTTTTTCTAGGCGCAGGTTTAATCGCAGTCAGTTTAGCAGTGATGTATGGATTGATTATGCATACCAAGGCCATGGCAGAAATTTTATCTGTTGAGACTTGGTTTGTGATCAGTGTTTTATTATCGCCTGTTGGTTATGTTATTCAAGATGTGGTTGCTGATGCAATGACGGTAGAAGCAGTACCTACCGTTAATCACGAAGGGCAAGCGTATTCAAAAGAAGAAACAAAATTGATGCATACCACCATGCAAACTCTTGGTCGTTTTGCAATTATTGGAGGAACAGTTTTAGTTGCTGTTGCGAACATTATTATCTTTAGTAACACCGAAGGATTAAATGAATCCGAAAAAGTATCTCTTTATGGATCGGTTTATTTATGGGCACTTGTTATTCCTTTTGTATCTGTCCTTGGTGTTTTTCTTTCTTTTTATCTAAAGTTGTCAAACAGGGTTGAGGCTGAAGAGACAAAAATAAACTGGTGGATTTTAGGTGGATCTTTTGTCTTTGTGGTTTTCACCATTAGTATTGGATCATTTAGAGTTCCTTTTGCACAAGAAATTGTTTTTCTAGGATCAATGGGAATTGTTTTATTCCTTATGATGAAACTGATTAAAGAGCTTCCAAATGATCTTCGTTTTACCATTGTTGGAACTGCCATTATTGTATTTGTTTTTCGTGCGATGCCAGGACCAGGACCTGGGCTTTCTTGGTTTGAGATTGATGTTTTAAAGTTTGATGAACAATTTTTCTCAAAACTATCTTTAATTGCATCTGTCTTAACCCTTACTGGAATTTTGGTATTTAGATCTTTTATGGCTAATAGTTCCATTGCTAGAATTGTTGTCATTTTATCCATTGCAGGATCTGTTTTATTTTTACCAAGTGTTGGAATGTATTACGGGCTTCATGAATGGACCGCATCGGTTACCAATAATATTGTTGATGCTAGATTTATTGCAATTGTAAATACTGCACTTGAAAGTCCTCTAGGGCAAGTTGCGATGATACCTATGTTAGCTTGGATTGCTAAAAATGCACCGGCTCATTTAAAAGCAACTTTCTTTGCAGTCTTTGCTTCATTTACTAATCTTGCTTTATCTGCAAATGCGTTAGGGACAAAATATTTAAATGAAATATTTATTATTACGAGAGAAGTAAAAGATAAAATTACAGGACAAATTCAATCCATGGCAGATTACTCTGAACTTGGAATGTTATTAATCGTCGTTACTCTTTTAACTTTAATTATTCCAATCATAACTGTTTGGTTTATTCAAAAGTCTAGATTCCACACCAAAGAATAATATTTTTTTTCTTTTCATTAAAGTGTAAGCTAGGGGTATGACCTGGTATTTATTAGGTTTATTATTTTTTATGGTGATTAGATGGGTGTTTGCCACACCTTATCAAAGTGAAATTGAAAGATACGAAGATAAACATAATTGGACATCATTAGGGGGATGCTAAATAAATGAAGCTTAAATTACTTCGAGGACTTAAAGATATTAAAGAAAATTTTTCTTATCATACTGATACACCTGTTAGTGAAATTGCCCTCGAAATTAAAAATAAGAGGATTGGTGCTGTACCTATAGTTGATAATGAGAATAAATTAATTGGAATTGTTTCAGAAAGAGACATTGTTACAAAAATGGTTGTTGAAGCTCGTGATGCAGATTTAACAACTGCAAAAGATATAATGACAACTGATATTGTAAGTGCTCATTTAGAAGATGATTTGGAAAAAACCATTGGAGTGATGAAAAATAAAAATATCAGACATATGCCAGTGACTGATGAAAATGGAACTTTGACAGACTTCTTTTCAATTCGAGATTTTTTAAATGCAGAAATGAATTATAATTCTCAAGTTTCACAAAAACATAAAAATGTTGTGCGTTACCAAATCATTGCATCTGGATTATTGATCCTTGCAGTTTTCGCAGGTTTGTTTTTAGATTTTTTTGACAAAAAATATATTGTTGCGATTTTATCCGTCGTATTTTTGATTATCGGTATCACCTCAGTTTTAACGATAAGAACAACGCGTGATAAATCCGACGATTATTAACTCGAAACAGTTTCTAACCAAAGTGAATCTAATTTTTTAAGCTGGAGCGGATCACATTCTTTTATAATTTTCCAATATCTCCCACATGGCGCCATGTAGGATAGAGCCTTTTCTTTTTTTAAAGCTTGATCCATTACTTTTGAATTAAGTTGAGGTTCTTTGTTTTTTAAAGTTTCTGATAATTGATCTGGATTTAGAAAATCTGACATTTTGATTTTTGGGAATAATAATCTTGATTGATTTTGTTCTGTTAAATTAATCATTCTACAATCATGAGATTTTGCAAAGGCAAGAAGCCTTGCTGATTTTGCTTCTAATGATTGAAGGGTAATGTCATCTCTCAAAGGGTCAGCTTGTCCTGTTCCATAAAAATGACTTTGCGAATTTTTTGGATAAACCATATCACAACCAATATAAGCAATGACATCAGGCTTTAATGCACCAAGGACCCAATAGCCTGTAGTAAATGCCATGGTTCCACCTGCATAAATAAATCCACCAAATGAATTTTGTTCTGGCACATATTGTTTTGCGCTGATTAATTTATTTTTATCAAATGAAGTGGGTTGTTTTTCTTTTGGAAAATCTTCTGGGTAAATGACATAGTCCCAATCTTTTCTTAATCTCCATGCATTATTAATTGCAACTTTATAAGTAATTGAAGAACAATCGATTGATTGAATTCGAGCAGCATCTGGTGCACTTCCTACAATTAAAACAGTCTTCATAAATTCGTTTAATTTTTGTTATATTATAATACAGTTAAATCTTAAGTGTCATGGAAAAATTAAAACCAAAACCTTTTCAACTTTGGGCGTGGGCGTCAACGATCACCATTATGGCTGGTGCCATCACGGCTGCTTTTGGTTATTATCCGCTTTATAATTATATATTTTTAATTGGTAACACATCACTTGCTATTGTGAGTTGGTTATGGAATGAAAAATCTTTAGTTTTTCTAAATGCCGGGTTAGCAAGCATTTATCTTGTTGGATTAATTAATCATCATTTGGGATAACTGGTTACCACCAACCCATTACTCTGCCGTTACCAATTATAATCATTAAACAAGTAATGATATGTAATAAGACCCAAAAAGATCTCACCATCAGTACTTGTTTATCATATGGCTTAGTTTTTTTGTCTGAAAAACTCCCAAGCGCATACATGAATACTTTAAATAAACCGTTCATTTTTAGCCTCCATATTAGATTTGCAGTAAACTAATATAAATTTGTCGACTAAAAATATATAATTTATTTTGTTTTTTTTTGGGATTTTGTTTGTGTAGCGGCCTTATCTTTATTTTTTTGATTACAACATTTTTGAATAGTATAAGCAGTAGCCATTCCACCTATGAATGCCATTTTTAAAATTTTAAGACCTATAAGAGTTCTGATAATCATAATTTAGTTAATATCGTTTTTTTTTAATAAATAATAAATAATAAGATTATAAAAAAATATAAAATTAAAGATATAAAATAAAAAGATTACTTCCTTTGAATTAAACAGGTATCCAGTTGAAGTGATAATGACAGCAAATGCACTAATCGCTAGTGTTAGCTTAGATTGAGCTTTTTTCTTCAAATGTGAAGTAATGATATCCTCTTTTTGAAACATTATATTTTTTTATCATATGGAATGACGTTTACCGTATACCAAAAAGGTTTTTTGTTCTCGTCGATATAAGTAATAAGCGTCCATACAAATGTTCGTGTTTGATTGTTTTTATTTACTTGAATTAAATAAACTTCATGAAATTTATCTTGATGAATAATTCCAACTTTTGTTTTGTTGTGATTTAGTAAAATAGAATAGGCGTCAGACTTCATCATTTTAGTAAAATTTTGAATAGGACCAGTTACTTTTTTATTTTCTGGATGTGCAAATTCATAAGTTTGAACGATACCTAAGTTATTCTTTAATTTTTTATTATTTTTTAATGATTGCAGTTGAATAGTTAGAACTTGATAAGCAGTTAAATTGCTATTGGGTTTAATAAGATTATCATTATGGTTTAAAAACCCAATCAATCCAACGGTAACAGAAAAAATAGATACAAAAATTAATGCTTTAAAATTTTTCATAATATAAGTTTAACAACTGCATATTAAATTAATATGATAAAAGCTAACTTTTAAGTTGTATGAATAAAGAAAATGCATCAAAGTTGTGGAAGCGTATTCAACAAGCAGGAGATGAATTGCAAGGCAAACTTCCAGATCATCCTAACCATCCAAAGGGAAGAAACCCATATGCGCATGTTGCATTATGTGTGAAAAATAAATTTAAACTGAGTTATAAAGATATTCCTGATACTCTTTATGATGATGTGCTAAAGTATATTGATGAGCTTGTTGCAAACCCAGAGTAAAGTCTTTTAATGTTTGAAATTTTTAAAATCAAAAACATCCCGCAAAAAAGCTGGAGCTCGGAAAAACCACTTAATTTTAAACCAAAAGTTTCCACCTTTCTTTTACTTTGCATTGGTTTGGCTATTTTTGGATTAGGTGAAGGATTATTACTAGTCTCAACCACTGGAAATTCACCTTGGTCTGTATTAGCTGAAGGCATTACTAAAATTACAGGAATTACGATTGGGACTTCAACGTTTCTTGTTAGTGTCGGTGTTTTATCACTTTGGATATTTTTAAAACAAAAGCCTGGCATTGGAACGATAATGAATATTATCATTATTGCAGGGGTTATTGATTTAACGTTAATTTATTTTGATCCACCAATATCGATTGTTTCAAAATATATATTAGCAATCGTTTCTGTTTTGTTAGTTGGACTTGGAAGTGGGATTTATTTAATAGCTAACCTTGGACCAGGTCCACGTGATGGTTTAATGACAGGGCTTACGCGAGTTACTAATTTGCCCATTGCGTTTGTCAGAGCTTCAATTGAAATTAGTGTGGTTTTAATTGGTTGGTACTTTGGAGGAACCGTTGGAATTGGAACGCTCATCTTTGCCTTTGGAATAGGCCCAGCTGTTGCTGCTAGTTTATATTTAGTAAATAAAATTTAGATTAGTATTTAATTTAAAAATAAAATCTGTTACGTAATTATCAACCGATTAGTAATGAAATTTAAAAAAATTTTAAAATGAGCTGGCTACCTACTGCAGATCCAAATGTTGATTATAATTGTCCCGAGGCAGTAGAAATGGTTATTGTTCCAAGAGTAGGAGATATTGGAAACTTTGAAGTCAGAAGAGCATTGCCATTTAAAGATAAGCAAATGGTTGGACCTTTCATTTTTTGGGACCAGATGGGACCTGGAGAATTTTTAACAGATCAAGGAGTAGATGTTAGGCCTCATCCACACATTGGATTGAGCACAATCACTTATTTATTTAATGGAACGATGGATCATAAAGACTCACTTGGAAATGATTTAAGAATAAAACCTGGTGAAATTAATTTAATGACGGCTGGAAAGGGTATAGTCCATTCTGAAAGAACAGGTCTTGATATACGAAAACAACCTTCAAATTTATTTGGAATTCAAAGTTGGATTGCTCAACCCAAGAAAGATGAAGATGGAGATCCAGGTTTTACTCATGTTGATAGCCAAAACCTTCCAGAGTTTGAATTTGAAAATATTAAAGGCAAAGTGATTCTTGGAGATTTTGAAGGAGTAAAATCACCCGTCCAAACTCAATGGGATACACTTTATGTTGATTTACATTTAAAGACAGGTCAGAAAATTAATATTCCAAAAACTTATGAAGAAAGAGCTTTATATGTGGTTCATGGTGATATTGAAATTTCAAATACACAATACGAACCGCAGCAAATGATGGTGTTAAGACCGGGTGATCCGATCACGATTAAAGCACAAACAGATGTTCGTATGATGTTGTTAGGTGGTGCTGCAATGGATGGTCCTCGTCATATTTGGTGGAACTTTGTTGCATCATCAAAAGAAAAAATTGAAGAAGCAAAAGAGGATTGGAAAAATAAAAAATTTGCTATCGTTCCAGGAGATGACAAAGAGTTTATTCCACTTCCAGAGCATAAATAAAACTGGCTCTTTTAAATAACTTCTAATTTTATTAAAATTCCAGCTACAACCAAAGTAATAACTAGCATGGTCATTAGATACATTAGTGTTTTGATCACCTTCTCACGCTGCCTAGCTTTTTTGTCGTGTTGTTGTTGTAATTCGTTTTCGTTCATAAGATTAATTGTAACAAATTATAAGTAATCAGTTATATGTAAAGCGTGCAAAATACAAAATACTTTAAAACGTTTAAACTTCTCATTCCATATCTATGGCCGGATAAGAGAAAAGATTTAAAGCTAAGAGTAAGTTTTGCAATTATTGCATTGATTTTGGCTAAAATTGCAAGTGTCAGTACTCCTTTGGTTTTAGGCGCATCCGTAAATTCACTAACTGAATTAAGCTCAGGCATTAATTTATTTATGTTAGTGCCGATTGCTTTGATTGTTGGATATGGTGCTACACAAATCATTTCTTTTGCGTTTGTGCAAGTTCGTGATGGATTATTTTCTAAAGTTTCACAGCATTCTATACGACAAGTTTCTTTGACGATGTTTAAACATCTTCATAATTTATCATTACAATTTCATTTAAATCGTCAAACAGGAGCACTTGCAAAATTTATTGATCGAGGAACAAAAGGTATCGATTTTCTCTTAAGATATGTTTTGTTTAATGTAGTACCGACTTTTTTTGAAATTTTCCTAGTATCAGGAATTTTATTTTTTCTTTATGGGCCTTGGTATGCCGTGATTACGTTAACTACTATCAGTCTTTATGCTTACTTAACCTTTACGATTACAGAATGGAGAAATGTATTTAGAAAAAGAATGAACCAAGCTGATAATGATATTAGCACCAAAATGATCGATAGCTTGTTAAACTATGAAACGGTTAAGTATTTTAACAACGAGTCCTTTGAATTTAAAAGATTAGATGAATCGTTAGAAAATTATGAAAGTGCTGCTAACAAAACTCGACATGCTCTTTCATTATTAAATATATCACAAACAATCATAATCATGACCGGTATTACTGTTATGTTAGTCATGTCTGCATATGGGATTAAAAATGGAGATATTGATGTTGGTGGATTTGTCGTAATAAACGCCTACATGTTACAATTATACCAACCGCTCAATTTTTTAGGTTCAGTTTATAGAGAAATCAGACAATCCTTAACAGACATGGAAAATATGTTTAGCTTGCTTGAAGTTAAACCTGCAACTCAAGAAGTGAATGAAAAAATTCCTGAAGGAAATACTGCTGAGATTAAATTTGAGCAAGTGAGTTTTGATTATGATGTAAGAAGAACCATTATAAAAAATATTTCATTTACCATTCCTGATGGAAGGAAAGTTGCAATTGTTGGGCCTACAGGAGCAGGTAAATCAACGATTAGTCGATTGTTATTTAAATTTTATGAACCTAAATCCGGTAATATTTTTATTAATGGGATGAATATCAATAAAATTTCACAAGAATCTTTAAGAGGAATTATAGGTGTAGTGCCACAAGATACGGTTTTATTTAATGATACCATTCATTACAATATTGCTTACGGTAATACCAAAGCCAGTGAAGAAGAAGTCATAAGTGCTGCCAAAAATGCAGATATCCATGATTTTATTTCGAGTCTACCAGATGGTTATCAAACGATTGTTGGTGAGAGGGGATTAAAGTTATCTGGTGGAGAAAAGCAAAGAGTAGCAATAGCAAGAACCATACTCAAAAACCCAAAGATATTTTTCTTTGATGAAGCAACTTCTGCACTTGATACAAGTACGGAAAAAGAAATACAAAAAAACTTAGAAAATATCTCAAGAAATAAAACAACACTTATAATTGCACACCGTCTTTCTACTGCAGCAAACGCTGATCAAATTATTGTACTAAATCAGGGCGAAATCATCGAACAAGGAACACATGAAGAGTTGTTATCGCAAAAAGGAAAATACTTTGAAATGTGGGGAAAGCAAAAACCAACAACTTCTTATTAAAGAAATCTAGAGTTTAACTTGTTATTTGGTAATCTCATTTAAATGCTTCGTCTTTCCATTGCAGCTGTTTTAACTTTAATTGCTTTTGCATCCAATTCTGTTCTGAATCGAATGGCGGTTGCGGGTGGTCATATTAGTGTGGGTGATTTTGCCATTTGGAGAGTGAGTGCTGGGGCTGTTGTTTTAATTTTGATTAGTTTGATTTTAAGAAAAAGAGAGGTGGTTAACATCCTGTTTTCTTCTCCAAAGCTTAGAGTGTATGGTGGAATTTGTCTTGCAACCTATATGCTTGGATTTTCATTTGCTTACCTTGAGCTTGATGCAGGACTTGGAACGTTATTGTTATTTGGTTCGGTTCAACTGACCATGTTTGGTGCATCCATATTACTTCGTGAAGTCTTGACGATGAGAAGAATTTTAGGATCTGTGATTGCACTTGGTGGATTAGTTTGGTTGTTGTTACCAGAAGGTAAAATTATATTACCTTTTAATGCAGTTCTTTCGATGATTATAGCTGGAGTTGGTTGGGGTGGTTATTCCTTACTTGGACGACAGGCAAAAGATCCTATCCCAGAAACGGCTATGAATTTTTGTGTAGCCCTTATTATTTGTGTCACGGCATTATTCTTGTTTCCTCAGCCTAGTCCAACACCCACAGATACAACAGGTTTAACTTTAGCAATCATATCAGGTGCGATTACAAGCGGATGCGGTTATTCTTTATGGTACACCATCCTTCCCCATCTAGGTGCTGCACGAGCTGGCCTTGCTCAACTGAGTGTTCCACCCCTTGCAATATTTGGAGGCATACTTCTTTTAGACGAAGTTCTAACTCTTCACCTCGTCCTAGCCAGCTTAGTTGTTATTGGTGGCGTGGCTTATGGATTAATTGAAAAAAAATAAATTAAAAGTTACTACTTTTAAGAATCATAGTAACTTTAATTTATTAGTTAACATTGTATTGGGAAGCTAATGGTTAGAGTTCTTTATTATATTTCCTTACATGTGCTGATTAAATTATGATGGAAATAATTGTTTATATTACTTGTGGTTTAGTTGTTGGCTTTATCTTGTTTTCTTTTTTAAAGAAAAAGGATGGGGGAGATAGCTCTGTTTTAAGTACCCAGCTTAGTGAATTGTCACGTCGCTTTACTGTCCTTGAAGAAGCTGCGAAAAATATGGGTACTATGCAATCTTCCATTGATACGACATTTAAAAACTTTCAGAATATGCTTGATGATAAACAAGAAAGAGGTGCATTTTCTGAAGTAGAGCTAGAGAAATTGTTACGTGATCGTTTGCCTGCAAATTATTTAAAGTTTCAAGAAACATTAAGTAATGGAAAACGAGTGGATTGTTTAATTGATTTTGGAGATGCGAATTCAAGAATTGGAATTGATAGTAAATTTGTTCTAGATAATTTTAAAGTTTTTAAATCATCTGAGTCTGAAGAGGAAATTAAGAAATATAAAAAACTCTTTGAAGAAGATGTGATGAAGAATGTTAAGAAAATTTCAGGTGATTATATTATTCCAGGTGAAACAGCACCACACGCTATTATGTTTGTAAGATCAGAAAGTGTATACCGTTCAATTCAAGACAGCGAAAATGATTTAATGGGAAAAGCGCGTGAGAAAAATGTATTAATTGTATCCCCGTCTTATTTGTGGGGATTACTCAATACCCTTCGTGTTTTTTTAAAAGATAGCGAAATGAATAAAAAAGCTCAAATGATAATTAAAGAAATTGGTTTAATTGGAAAAGATATTGGAAGGTTATCAGAACGAACGGCCGATATTGAAAAGCGTTTTAATCTGGTTGCTGAGCAATTTAGAAACGTAAAAGTTTCAGCAGATAAAATTCAAAGCAGAGCTGAAAAGATTCAAAATTTAGAAGGCATTAAAGTTGAGGAGATAGAAAAATAATGAATTACGTATTTTATGATTTTGAAACCACAGGAAGATCATCAACTTGGGATCAGATTATTCAAGTCGGTGCAATTCTTGTTAATGATACCTTTGATATCTTAGATCGTTTTGAAGCAAGGTGTTCACTAAAACCTGGAACGGTTCCTGAACCTGGCGCACTGTTAGTGAACAAGACAACCCCTGAAATGCTTAAGAAAACAAATTTATCTCATTTTGGAATGGTGCAAATGATGAAAGAGACTTTTGAGAAATGGTCTCCAGCAATGTTTATTGGTTATAATAGTCTTAGTTTTGATGAAGAGTTTTTAAGGAAAACTTTTTTTAAATCTTTAACCGATGTGTATTTAACTAATACCAATGGAAATAAGAGAGGAGATATTTTAGGTTTAGTCAGATCTGCTCATCTTTATTATCCAGAATGTTTAAAGACACCAATTTCAGAAAAAGGAAACGCTGTATTTAAACTTGATCAGATTGCATCCGTGAATGGCATTTCACATGATAATGCTCACGATGCGATGGGGGATGTTTTAGCAACAATGGGGATGGCAAAAATTATTGCGGATAAAGCACCAAGCGTTTGGAAAGCAAGTTTAATGACGATGAGCAAACAAGATGTTGGAAACATTGTTCAAAAAGAAAAGTTGTTTTGTGTGAATGAATATTTTTACGGAAAAGCAAGACCCTTTGTCGTGTCTTTTGTTTGTAATCATCCTGTTTATAATTGGCCTCAGTGCTTTGATTTAAAGAATGATCCTGAAGATTATTTTAATATGGATATGTCTACCCTAAAAGAAGCGATGAAAAAAAGTCCTAAAATTTTAAGAAGTGTAAAAGATAATAAACACCCAATTATTATGAACCCAACTTATGCAAATAATTTTGATACTTATAAGCAACTTGGAATGAAGAAGTTAAACGAAAGAGCTGAGAAGATTAAACAAAATGAAGAATTCGGAAAAAAAGTTTCAGCTATTCTTCAAGAGGAAGCTCAAGAAAAACAAGATTTAGATAGCCAACTTGATGTTCAAGCTGAAGAGTCGATTTATTCTGGTGGTTTTCCAGATGATAAAACCAAGATGGCTTTAAAAGAATTTCAAAAGGCAGAATGGAAAGACAGGTTAGTGATTGCAGATAAGATGAAGGATGAAAGGTATAATTATTTTGCAAAACGACTGATGTATGAAGAAGCACCAGATATCATGCCAAAAGATTTATATAATGAAATTCATCGTGGGATTGCAAAAAGGATTTTAAGTACCAATGATGAAAAATGGAATACCATTCCAAAAGCTTATAACGAACTTGATTCTCTTCGAGCTAAATATGAAGAAGACGGAGATGAAGAGAGACTTTCGATTACAAATGATATCAACAACTTCCTTGAAGAAATAGAGAAAAAATATCAGGAAGCTTAGTTGACACTTTGGGGTTAATGCTTACATTTTCATTATAACAACAAGGAGATTCTTAATGCCAGCATTAAAAGTAACAGATGAAAATTTTGAAGAAACGATTGGTAATAAAGATAAGCCAGTTCTTGTGAAATTCGGAGCAGAATGGTGCGGACCATGTAAAATGGTAACACCGGTATTAAATGAATTAGCAGATGAAATGTCTGATCAAATTGTAATCGGTGATCATGATATTGATAACTCTCCAAATGCACCAACTAAATTTGGTGTAAGAGGAGTTCCTACAATGCTACTTTTTAAAGGTGGAGAAGTTGTAGACTCTAAAGTTGGAGCGGCTTCAAAAGAAGATATCAAAACTTGGATTAATTCTAAAGTTGGATAATTTTTTAAACTAGGAATTTTATTTTAAAGTTCCTAGTTTTTAATTTTTAATCTGTATTTCGCTAAAATTTTTAAATTCTTATCAGTTAGAACTATCTCACCTTCGCTAGCCCCATAATCTAAATGCTCTCCAACAATTACATAATGAGCGCAAAGTAATAAATTTCCATCACCATTCCAATTTTTAATGTATTCTCTTAACTGCCTTCTTTGCTTTGCTGTGTTATGAGAAAACTGCGAACTAAATGTAGAGTTTAATGCTGAGAAAGTTTTAAACTCTCCAAAAAATTGACAGGTTTCCATTGCTCTAAACCATTGTGAACTTAATGCGTGTTTAATGTTAACTTTATTTTTTTTAAAAAGCTTTGAGTATGCTTTTCCTTGTTTAATTCCAAATTTACCTAAATTTCTTTGAGTACTACGAACTCTTACATCAAAGTTATCAGGATCTCCTCCACCTGGAGCTGAGAAATGTCTTAACCATAAGATTTTGTCATTTCCTTTTAATAAATCAAAAAACTTTTGCTCTTCGTTAGCGTTTGAACTTGTGCAAAATATTAAGAATAAAACTAAAAACTTTTTCATATATTTTGTTCTAATACCTTACCTGCAGAATAAAGTGAACCACAAACAACAATGATGGCATTAGGATCTTGTATAGCAAGTTGAGCAATAGCTTCAGTGGCTGAATTATTTGGATTTGCATGAATGCCAAGCTCTTTTGCTTGAGCGATAATATCTTTGGTTTCATAAAAATTTTCTCTAAGTTTAAAACATTTAATCTCGGTCACTAGTGAACTAAAGTTTGAAAGATATGCTTTTAAATCTTTGGAAGTGAGCATTGAAAAGACAAGATAGATTGAGCGCTTGCCTTTAATTTTTTCTAAGTATTCTGCTAATGATTTTCCAGCTTGTTCATTATGACCACCATCAACGATTAAAGTATTAGTTTCTTCATGAACATATGAAAGTAATTTGCCCTTAGTAATATGTTGAATTCTTCCTTCAACTTTGGTGTTTTTTATACCTTCTGAAATCTTTTTATTATCAAGTTTTAAACCAATAGATTTTAAAGCTTTTATTGCAACCGCTGCATTTTGTATTTGAAAAGAGCCTTTCATAGTTGGCATATCAAGATCAATTAAACCATCATCATCTTGATAGATCATTCTGTTATTTTCTACGTTGACATTAAAATCTTCAGAAAAAATATATTTTTTTATTTTTTTTCTTTTTAATTCCTCATCAATGTAACCTAGAACTTCACTACTTTGTTTTGTGATAATGACATTGGAATTGTCTTTAATAATTCCGCATTTATTATGAGTGATTTCTTTAAGCGTATCTCCTAAAAAATCTTTATGATCCATACTAATAGGGGTTAGTACTTGTGCTTTTAGATCTTGATAATCAACATTGGTACTATCATATTTTCCACCAAGCCCAGTCTCTATAATATTAAAATCACAGTTTGCTTCTGCAAATGCTTTAAATGCAATACAAGTTATGTATTCAAAAAAAGTAATATCTTGATTGTTATTTGCCTTATCAACTTCTATGACGTAGTTAATAAATTTTTCTTCATCTAAAGGTTCACCATTAATTAAAAATCTTGTCAAAAAATTATAAAGAAAAGGAGATTGGAATAAAGCAACACTATAACCATGGGCTTGTAAAATTTCTTTTAAATAAAATGCCGTACCTCCTTTGCCATTGGTTCCAGTTACAGTAATTACATTTTTTAGTTTTTTGTGAGGGTTACCAAGATCATTTGCAAGCCTTAAAACACGATCAAGCTTAAGTTCAATCTTATCAGGATTAAGCTCATAAAGTTTATTTAAAATAAATTGTAATTTTTTGGAGTGAGACACTGCACTACTGATTTACAGCTTGTGCTTCTTCTGAACTAGAGAGTGTAGAATGCTGTACGTGTTCTTTTTTTAGAAGAATAGAAACTAAATTTGAAATAACATTTTTTTGATCTTTTCTGTGTGTAATCATATCAATTGCCCCAGTTGTAATCACATGTGATGCAGATTGAAAGTCTTCCGGTAACGGTTCAGAGATTGTTCCTTGAACAACACGTTTTCCAGCAAATCCCCAGATTGTTTTTTTACCTGGTTCCATAATATGAAAATCACCAAGAGAACCAAAGCTAGCACTCACTCCACCAATATTTACATTTGCGACTACAAAATAAGGAATTTTATTTTCTTTTAACATTTGAACACCAAGAATTGTTTTTGGCATTTGATAAAGCGCAAATAAGTTTTCTTGAAGAGCCGCTCCTCCTGTTGTGATAAATACTGTGAGTGCTGACACTTTATTCTTAACTGCATATTCACAAGCTTCATAAAAATTTTGACCAGACTGCATACTCAATGTTCCACCGTTAAAATTAAAATCAAATGATGAGCAAATCATATCTAATCCGTTTACTTTTCCGTGGGCTGATACAAGAGATGCAATTTGTTTAGTTTTCTTTTTTGCAGATTTAAGTTGGTCTTTATAAGCTTTGAGTTCAGTTTTAAATTTATTAGGGTCTTCTGCTAGTCTTTTTGTATCTATCATTTCATAAGAAGCATTATCAAAAAATATTTTAAATCTATCATCCGCACTTATTCTAAAATGATAATCGCACTGGGTGCAAACGTGCATATTTTTTTTAAGCTCTTTTCCTAAAAACATTTTTTTACATTCAGGACAAGAACTCCACAGATCAGCGTTTTCGATTGTTTTTTTCTTAAATGAATCTGATAATTTTGCACCAGCAGCTTTTGCTTTTGATAAAATTTTATCTAACCAGTTAGTCATAATTTAAGTTGTTTTAGCATAAACTTTAAAACTTTGGCTACAATGTGATTGTTGTAAAAATGTTGATTTTCTTATGCTATTTTAGACTTCAATTTCATTACCATTTTTTTGGCAGCAATTGCTGGCTTTTTTCTACGATTAACCGAATCTGTAATTGTTTTACAAAGTGCACTTCCAACAACAAGTCCATCTGATTTTTTAAGAGATGCGATGGTTTTTTCTGTAATACCAAAACCTATGACAACATTTTTATTTTTATTTAGTCTTTTAATTTTTTGGTAATTTTGAATAATTTTTTTTGGAGCAACTTTCAATTTGCCCCCCGTAGTAGATAACATACTGATGTAATAAACCATGTCATGAGAATCTCTGACAATTTTTTTTAATCTCTCATTCGAAGTTGTTGGCGCGACTAATTGAATAAAATTAATTGATTTTTTTTTACACTTTGCAGCAAAATTTTTATTTTCTGGCCAAGGAAGGTCCACAACGATCAGGCCGTCAACTTTATTTTTTTTACACTGATTAATAAAGTTTTGTTCACCAAATTGTTTGATTGTATTAAAGTAACCCATCAAAATGATTGGTTTTGCAAATTTGAATTTTTTATACTGATTTATAATTTTAAAAATATCTTTAATTTTAATTCCATTTTTTAAAGCACGGTGCGAGCAGTTTTGTATCTGACCACCATCTGCAACTGGAGTATTATGAGGCATGCCCATTTCACAAATATCTACATATGGAGAGATAGATTTTAAAATTTCCAATGAATTTTTGTGAGTATTATCTCCTGCAACAGTAAAAGTTAAAAGAGCAGGGCGCTTTTCTTTTTTACAAATTTGAAATGCTTTTTTAATAAGACTCATATTAAATTTTCTTTCCTAATCTTTTTTTTAAAATATCCCTGTCCTTTTTGGCATCACCACAACTGTTAACAATGATTACTGTATCTTTGCTTAACTTTGGTGCGATTTTAATCGCTTCTGCGAATGCATGCGAAGGCTCAAGAGAAGGTGAGATATTTTCAAATTTTGTCACGAGTTGATGAGAGTGTAATGCTTCTTCATCAGTAGCACTTGTGTATCTTGCTCTTTTTGTATCTTTTAAAAAACAATGTACTGGCGAAATACCAGGGTAATCTAAGCCAGCACTAATACTTGCAGTATTACTGATTTGACCTTCTTTATCTTGAATCACATATTGAGCTGCACCATGAAGGATTCCAACTTTTGCATTCGTGCTAAGCGGTGCCGCATGAAGTTTGCTATTTTTGGGACCACCCGCTTCAACTCCAATCATTTCAACTTGATTTTTGTTATAATCCATAAATGAATTCCAAAAACCTAAAGCAGAACTTCCTCCACCAACACAGTTGATAAGTTTCATTTTTTTAGGAATTTTCCCAAATTCTTTTTTTACTTGAACAATAAGCTCTCTTGAAATTTGCGCAGTACTCCATGCACAAATTTTAATAAAAATATTAGGACCAACAGTCGATCCAACACACATGTGAGTAGTATCACAATTTGATACCCAATATCTCATACATTCACTTACTGCATCAACTAGTGTTTTACTTCCTGTATGAACTGGAACAATTTCTGCACCATTTTTTTTCATGGCATCGCAGTTTGGTTTTTGACGCTCAATATCTTTAGCGCCCATAAATATTTTACATTTAAGGCCAAATTTTTTTGCTGCCATAGACAACATTTTTCCAGCATAACCAGCGCCGGTATCGCCAACGATATATTTTTTACCTGCTTTTTTGCAAATTAATGCATGTACTGTTGCATTATAAATTTTATGAGCACCACCATTTGCTTCAGCTACAACTTTTGCCCAAATTTGAGCTCCACCTAAATGATTAGTTAGATTATTAAGTTTTATAAAAGGAGTAGGAGCTCCAACATAATTTTTAAAATAATAGTCTCTTTGCTTTAAAAATTCTTTATTTTTTCTAAGTTTTTCAAACAGTATTGTTAAATCTTCTACAGGCTTCTTAAGTGTCTCTGGAATAAAGTTTCCACCAAATTTTCCGCCATACATATAACTTTTGTCATGCTGGTCTATGACTGGAATACCTTTTCTAATTTTCATTTTTTTTTAATTTATTGAAAAATTGTTTAATTTTTTCTGGGTCTTTTATACCCTTTTTTGTTTCTAGACCAGAATTTACATCAATCTTATCAGTATAGAGCAGAGCTGTCTCAATATTATTTATATCTATTTTTCCTGCTATAAAAAAATTTCTATTTTCTAAATCTTTTAGCATTTCAAAATCAAACGGCCCACCATTTTGACCCATACTTGGCGTATCATAGAGAAAAATATCAGCAGATATAAATTTTTTATTTGTTTGAAGATCTTCTTTCTTGTTTACTTTGATTACTTTGATTACTTCAAGGTCTGTTTCTTTTTTTATTTGTTGAATAAATCCTTCAGTTTCATCTCCATGTAACTGAATAACATTACAGTAGTTTGAAATTTCTTTTACTTGTTCTATAGATGGATTTACCATTACAGCCACTTTTTTAATATTGTCTGGAACATTTTTTGTTAATGATTTTAGTTGTTCAATTGAAATTGACCTTGGGCTTTTAGGATAGTTGATAATAAACCCTATCAGTCTTGCCCCTTGTTCAATGCATAGTTTTATGATTTCTGGATCTGTTTGACCGCAAACTTTTATAGTTTGTTTCATGAGTCTAGGTGTTGAAAAAGTCTTTTAAAATTATTTTTAATATTACCTTTGATTAAAGACCGACCCATTACAATTCCTATGGCACCATTATCAAAAGCAAATTTTGGAGTTGCAATTCGTTTTTGATCACCAGATTGGTCGCCAGGAAGTCTTATTCCAGGAGTAATCGATGGCAACTTAGAAAGCTTTTTTATTTTTTTAGATTCATGCGGACTACAAATCATTGCATAAGCACCTGCTTTTTTTGCAAGTTTACTAAGATGAATAACAAGTTTATCTAATTTCTTAGTATGACCAATTTCAGATAGGTTTTTTTTATTCATACTAGTAAGTACTGACACTGCTAGAAGCTTTGTCTTGCCAGAATATTTTTTTGCTAATTTTATTGCATCAGAACCTGCGCTTGCATGAATGGTGATGTAATCAGCTTTTAAATCTCTTAAAGATAATATTCCATTTTTAACGGTATTAGGAACGTCATTAAGTTTTAAATCTATGAATTTTTTATATCCCTTTAATGATTTAATAAAATTTCTTCCCTTATCAGAATAAAGAATTTGGTAACCTGCCTTGATACCAATCTCATATTTTTTTAATTTAATTTTTGGAATGGATTTGATGATTGATTTAGCTTTTAATACTGAGCAATCAAGAGCAATAAAAATTATTTTTTTATTCTTCAATTTTTTTATCCTTATTGATTCTATAATTTAATAATTTAGAACTTTTCCATTTTACTTTATTTTTTTCTTCAATTTGAATTGCTTCTCCAGTCTTTGGGTTTCTTGCATTTCTCGCTGGCATTTTTTTAACTTTAAAAGTACCTAGCCCTCTTATTTCTATGTTTCTCCCTTCAGAGAGAGCATTACTCAAATATTTAAAAATAGACTCAATAATATGTTCAACATTATTATTAGGGATTTTTTGAAAATGTCCTTGAAGATCTTTTACAATATCTGATTTTACAAATGTTTTTTTAGACATTTCAATAAAGTATTGAAATTATTATAGATTTAGATTGTAAGAAAAGGAAGGGTTAATCTTTTTTCTGATCTTTTTTCTCTAAAGCTTCGCCTAAAATTCCAGCTAATGATTGACCAGAACTTGTAGAACCGTACTTTTCAATAGCTTCATCAGCTTGTTGTTGCTCTAGTTTTTTTACAGATAATTTTACCCTTCTTTTATCAGCATCTAACTCTAGGATTGCTGCATCAATAGAGTCACCTGATGAAAAACGGTTTGGTCTTTGATCTGATTTTTCTAATGCAAGCTCAGATTTTCTAATAATTGTCTGATATCTATCAGGACCAACATCAACTTTTAAACCATTGTCTTGAACTTCCACAACTCTTGTTGAAACAATATCACCAATTTTTTTATCATCAAAGAATGAGAAAGGATCTTTTTTAAGCGCTCGGATTGATCCATTTACTTTATCATCTTTAATATCAATTATTTTTAATTCTACTTCATCACCTTTGTTAAAATTATCTAAAGCTTTAGAGCTTTCAGCATAATCTAATTGTTTATAGTGAACAAAGATATCGATATCACTGTCACCAGTATTACAGAAAATGCCAAAATCTTTTTTTGTCACTACTTTTGTTTTAACAGTAGTTCCAATAGGATATTTTGTAATAAATTCATCTACTGGATTTGGTAAGCAATCTTTGTAACTTAAAGCAATTTTTCTCTTTTCAGTATCAACTTCTTTTAATTTCACTTTAACAGTATCACCAATTTTGAATGCAGATTTAGGATTAACATTTTTTTGCATATGTTTAATTTCACTGGAATGAATTAGTCCAACAATACCTTCTTGCATTTCTGCAAATGCACCAAAATCAGTTAATTTTACAATTTTAACTTCATATTCATTGCCAATTGAAAACTTATCTTTAATCGTTTCGAATGGATCTGGAAGCATAGCTTTAACAGATAAACTCATTCTCATATTTTCATTATCAATTTCTAATACTTTGACTTTAATTTTTTCTCCAACTGTAAACATATCGTTTAAGTTTGTGATTTTAAGATGAGAAACTTCTGAAGAGTGAAGTAAACAATCCAAGCTTTCAATGCTCACGAAACATCCATATGATTGAACTGCCTTGATAGTACCTTCCACAACATCACCAACTTTGTAATTTTTGATTACTTTTTCTTTATTTTTATTTTTTTCTTGTTCAATGACTTGTCTTCTACTTGCAATTACATTCATTCTCACATTATCAATTTTGATAATTTGAAATTCCATGGGTTTATTCATGAACTCATTCATGTTTTTGATTGGCCTATCAGCGACTTGTGAATTTGGGCAAAAAGCAAATACACCAAAGATTTCTACAACTACTCCACCTTTAACCGTATTTTTAATAATACCACTAACTTTTTCTTGTTTTTCAAAAGCTTCTTCAATTTTTTTCCAAGATTTTGCTCTTCTTGCTTTTTCGATACTTAAAACAATGTTTCCATTTCTATCTTCTGTTCTCTCAAGAAAAACTTCAATCTCTTTACCTTCTTCTAAGCTATCTAGTTCAGCATGTGGAATTTCATTAATGTCTACTAATCCACTAGATTTAGCTCCTTTAATAAAAACGTGAACATATTTATCATCAACTTTTTCTACTGATCCTGTCACAATAGAATTGTCTTTTAAAATTATGTTTTCTAAATTTTCTGAAATTAATTTTGCGAATTCTGAATTATTATCTTGATTATATACTTTTAAACTACTGTCTGTTCCCACTAATGTTTTTTTATCTCTCTTTCTATTAATAACGAAATTTTATTAATTGAGCGGCTGATATCATTAAAAGAATTGTCTATCAAGATGCTATCTTTTGTTTTTTTAAGTGGGCTTATAGCTCTGGTAGAATCTGCTAAATCTCTAGCTTTTAGAGCCTTTAAGATCTCTTGATAATTAACATTTTTCTCATTTTTCTTACTTTTTAACTCTAAATATCTTCGTTTTGCTCTAACTTTAACATCACAATCTATATAAAGCTTAATGTCAGAAAAATTATTAGGTATTACAGTTGATGTTATGTCTCTACCACCAACTAATACGATTTGTTGAGGGCAATTAAAAATAAGGTCTCTTTGCACTGGTAATAATTGTTGACGGATAATTTTAATTTTAGCTATTTCAGATACTTTATTTGATACAGCAATAGAATGAAGTTTAGGATTTTGTAATTTTGAAATACTGACTTTTTTTAAATGTTTGACTAAATAATTAGCGTTAATTTTTTTTTTCTTACTTTGTAAATGAATTAAAGTTAAGTAGCGATATAATAAACCACTATCTAAAAAAGTTGCTTTTTTTGATCCAAATTTTTTAACTAATTTTTTTAATATTGATGTTTTTCCGCAAGCTACTGGTCCATCTGCGGCAACAAGAATTTTCTTACCTTTATTATATTTTAAATCATTAATAGTTTTTAAAAAATTTGGAAAACTTACATTTACTGAGTCAAAGTCATTAATCTGTATTTTTTTTCTTGAGACTGCAGCTAAACAAAAGAAAGCCATACATATACGATGGTCTTTAGAATAATCCTTGATAATTGGAATTTCACTAGAGTAGAACCTGTTATTAATACCATTAATTATTAAGTTGTCTTTTACTCTAGTAACATTAGCACCACATAATATTAAGTTTTCATACATAACACGAAGTCGATCTGACTCTTTAAACTTTAGTTCTGTAAGATTATTAAAAATACTTTTAGTCTTACAAAATAATGCAACTATCAATAAAATTGGAATTTCATCAATAATACTTGCAACTTCATTTGGTTTAATTGTGATGCCTTTAAGGTTTGGAGAATATGAGGCTGTTATGTCGCCAATTGGTTCACCAAAATAGCTTTTCCTATTTGTAAACATTATTCTGGCGCCCATTTTTTTTAAAACCTTTATAAATCCTATACGATATGGATTGAGACAAACATTTTTAATTTTAATTTCAGAGCCTCTAGTTAAAATTGCGATAGCAATTAAAAAAGCACTTGATGATGGGTCGGACGGAATATTATAGTTTTGAAGAGGTTTTAAAAAACGTCTTCCTTGAACTTTAATGATCTGTTTGCTTTTTTTATTTTGAACTTTAATTGGATAGTTAAGGTACTTTAAAAGTCTTGAAGTATGATCTCTTATGTTTTTTGGAGCCTCTATTATGGTTTCGCCATAACTTATCATTCCAGCAATAGTAGCAGCACTAACCATTTGAGCTGAGGGTTTTTCAATTTTTACGTATGATTGAATGCAGTTTTCATGACCTTTGATTTTAATCGGTAAATATTGACCATTTGTGGGCTTTAAGTTCATTAAAAACTGTCTTAAAAATTCTAATCGGTAAGGCCTTTTACTTAAGCTTTTATCACCTATAATTTTTGCGTTAACCTTTGAGCCTGCTATTAAAGGTGTTAATAATCTTAATGTAGTTCCACTATTATTAAATGAAATTTTAAGTGTTCTTTTGCTATAATAACCAATTCCCAAACCATAAACTGTATAAAGATCTTTATTTCTTATTACTTTAATTCCAAGAGCTTTAATTGCTTTAATTGCAGTCTCAGCATCTTCACCAGGATTTTTGATTTTAATTTTACTGATCCCATAGGCAATACTTGCAAAAATTATACCTCTAATACTTAGTGATTTATCGCTTGAAAGCTCAACTAATCCTTTAATACTAATATTATTCTCAGGTATTAATTGATTTGATTTTTTAATTGCCATTGGATTATTAGATCAATATATACCCACTAAAATAACATTCAAAAAGATATTTTAATGGCTGATAAAAAATTTGGACAAAAAAGAGTTTGCACAAACTGTGAAGTAAAATTTTATGATCTAAATAAGAAATCACCTCTATCATGTCCGCACTGTAATTCAGAGATTGTAATTGAGGATGAGCTGTCCTTTGTGCAAAGTCCACAAGTGAATCAGCAGCAAAATAAATCAAATGTTAAAGACGAGTTTGCAGATATAGATAATGCAGATAGTGATTCAGAAGATCAGGATGAAGAAGTAATTTCGTTAGATGATGCAGCCATAGAGGAAGGATCAAAAAATTAAATTTTAAAACCGCTACCTAAATAATATTTGATAGCTTTTTCATCTTTCATTATAATTTTAGGAGAACCTTCTACCATTATATTGCCATCTCTGATGACTATGCAATGATCTAATATATCCTGAATGGCAAAAAAATTATGATCAGTAATTATTACTGATAAGCCCATCTCTCTTAACTCTAGAATAAATTTTTTAATTGATGATATACTTAATGGATCGAGTGCAGCCATTGGCTCATCAAGTAATAATATTTTTATATTTTTATTACAAATTCTTTGTAATGTCGAAATTTTTTTATATTCACCACCAGACATATTGTTTGCTTTAACATCTGCTAAATATTGAAGTCCAAAATAAGAAAGGAGTTGAAAAATTTTACTTTCTATTTTATTTTTATCCTTAATATAAAGCTCCAATATAGCATAAAGATTTTCATAAGCTGTCATATTTCCAAATAGACCTTTATGTTGTTCTAGAAGACTAATACCTTGCAAAGCTCTTTTATGGATTGGAAGTTCATTAATTATTTCATTATTTAATATAATTTTGCCTCGATCAGGAAATATTTTACCGACTATTAAATTAAATAAAGTCGATTTTCCGGCACCGTTTGGTCCTAATAGGCCTAATATTTGTCCTGAATTGAGTGAAAAAGAAATATTTTTTAAAATAGGTTTTCCTCCTAAAGATTTTGATATTTGTGAAATTTTTAAAATCTCATTATTTTTTTCTTTATTTTTAACGCCAAATCTCATTATGTTTGATGAGACTAGATGTAAATTAGATTTATTTATTTTAGTTATAATTTTTTTTTGATTATCATTTACAGTTTGTTTTAAAACTAAAATATCTTTTTTTTCATTTACCAAGTAATTTTTTTTTAAAACAAGTTTTTTTTCTATAAGAGTATCTGCTTTAATTTTAATTTTTGTTTTTTTTATTTTATTTTTTTCTTTGTCCATAAACTCTATCTTTTTTATTTTTCATGAGTAATTGCAAGTTATTTGTCTCGGCATCAAATTCAGCAAAATCACTTTTGATCAAATTTACGCCATCTCTATATATTACTTCTTCTAGTTTAATCTGGTTTTTATTTGCATAAAAAATTGCTTCAACTGCTACTATCGTCCTATCTTTATTTGAAATAATTACCCTTTGATAATACCTGATATTTTTTGAATTCTTAGCATAAGTGGCTTTTTCAGATTTGATATTTAAAATTGATTTATCTTTAAGCTTGGTAAAACTGTGTACATTTTCTAATTCTATTAGATTTGGCTTTTTTTTTGAAATATATGCTACTTTACCCCTCGTAATAAAGTCCGTCCCTTTATTGGACGTAGTTTTATACTCCACATCAGAAAATTTTGTCATGCCACCTTCTAAATTTGAAACAATATCTTTATTTTCACTTACACTGTCATTAATTTTGATTGATCCTTTATTCTTATTTAAATAATGACCATAGAATACCAATGTTAATAACACAGTAATTAATATTAAAAAATTTGATATATTTTTTCTTGATATCATTTGCCCAAATACTCAATAATAGAGTGCAGACTCACTAATCCTTTAAATTTATTTTTAGATTTTACTAAAAGAATTGTAATCCTTTTCTCATTCATAATTGAAAGAGCCTCAGTGGCCAAAGTATTTTCATTTATATATTTGGGATTTTTGGTCATAAATTGACTTACTTTTAAAGAACTAATATTTTTATATTTTGAAGCAGCTCTCGCAGTGTCACCATCTGTAACAATAGAAATTCTTTTAAATTTTTTATCTTTTACTAAAGCACATCCTAATCTTTTTGAAGCTATAACGGATAAAACTTTTGAGAATGATGCATTGCTATCTACAAATGGAATACTATTTCCAGTTATCAAAAGATCTTTAATTGAGGTCAATGATTTTCCTATTGAGCCACCTGGATGTGTTTCACCAAAATTTTTAATTTTAAATTTTTTTAGTTTTCCAACTGAAATAGCTAGGGCATCCCCAATAGCAGCGAGCACAGTTGTTGAGCTGGTTGGCACAAGTTTAAAATTATCATCTCCAATTTCTTTAACGCGTGGATAAATAATATTAATATCGGAATTTTTAAATAGTTGAGATTTTTTATTTGATGATATTCCAATAATTTTAATTTTATATTTTTTAGCAAATCTAAAAATTGTAATTAGTTCATTTGTATTGCCGCTATTTGATGCAATAATCAAAGTATCGGTTTTTTGAAGATTTCCTAAACTTCCATGATTTGCTTGGTTTGCATCAAGAACATAACTTGGTATGCCTAAACTACTAAAGGTACCGCAAGTTTTTTCTAATATTAATTTTGATTTTCCAACACCAGTAAAAACAATATTTCCTTTTGTATTAAAAATCAAATTTACAGCTTTTGAAAAACTAGAATTGATATTTTTATTGATTTTTATAAGTGCGTTTATCTCTTCTTTAATTAATTTTTTACCAAAGTTTAGAATTTGTTTTTCTGATTTCATATTAATGCTCAAATATATCTGTTTGTAAACCAGCAAGATCTAAATCTGTTCGAGTTTCTAAAAATTGAAAACATTTTTCAGCTAAATATTTTTTATTTTCTCTGATTAAAATTTTTTCTAATTCAGATTTGATTTTATGTAAATAAAGTACATCTTTGCAGGCATAAGATATTTGCTCTTCTTTGTATTCTTCAATTTTTTTACCCCAGTCTGATGTTTGATATTCTTTTGACAAATTAACACTTATCAGATCGCGACATAAATCTTTTAAACCATGATGAGGAGAAAACTTCCTGCAAATTTTAGAGGCTATTTTTGTATCAAAAATGTTTTTTACATTAATATTGAGATGTTGTTTTAGAAAACCTAGATCTGCTCGACCAAAATGAAATATTTTTTTAATATTACTATTTTCTAAAATTTCTTTTAAATTTGGAGCATTATAATTATTCTCAAATTTGATCAGATGAACAAAATCTGATCCATCACAAAGTTGAAGAAGCTGAAGCCTATCTGTTTTTGGGTCTAAGCCACTGAATTCACCGTCAACTGCAATGCTTGAGGCATTTTTTAAGCTTGTATCAGCATCTATATCAGATAGATAAAATTTATAATTATTCATAATTCAATTATTAATTGTATACATGAAACCTATAAAAAAAATTAGTTTTTTTGGTGGCGCTGGCTTCATCGGCAGTTCTATAGTTAAAATTTTAGCAAATAAAGGGTTTGAAATTAAAATTGCAACTCGTAATCCCTATGATGAGGATGTTATTCAATTAAAATCTTCATGTGGAGATCCGGGTCAAATATCGCTGCACAAAGTTAATATAAATTCAAAAGATCAGATAGAAACGTTTATAAAAGACTCAAACATCTGTATCAACTTGGTTGGTATTTTGTACGAAAAAAGCCAAAATACTTTTCAAAAAATACATACTGAATTTGTATCTAATCTAGTTGAAGCAGTTAAAAAACAAAATTCAATAAAACATTTTATTCACTTTTCGAGTCTTGGAGTAAAGAGTGGTACAGAATCAAAATATCTAGAAAGTAAATTTAAAGCTGAGGAGTTGATTAAAGAAAATTTAGAAAATTATACCATAATCAAACCCTCGGTAGTTTACGGGGGTGGAGAAAATGATTTTACAAATATGTTTGCTAAATTAGCAAAATTGTTTCCAATTATTCCTTTGGCAAATTCAAATGTAAAATTTCAACCAGTTTATGTTGGAGATATTGCAAAAGGTATTGAAAAAATTATTGATGAAGAAATTAAAAAAGAAACTTTTGAATTTGTAGGAGATGAAATATTTACCTTGGAAGAGCTTGTTAAAATTATATCAAACGAAATTAGAGCAAAAAATATTATTATCCCAATTCCATCCTGGGCAGGAAGAATTCAAGGTAGAATTTTGCAATTAGCGCCAAAACCTATGCTAACGCTGGATCAAATAAAAACTTTAGAATCTGGAGATAATATAGCCACCAACAATAATAAAACTTTAAAAGATCTTATAGTTGATCTTGAAGGTATAAGGAAAATTATTCCAAATTATTTATATCGATTTAGACCAGAGGGACAATTTTCTTCTTAAGAGAAAGAATAGAATAAAAGCCCAGCTCCTAAAATAAGTCTTAGAATCACAAATAGAGTTAAGCTATTGTTTTCAACAAAAGATAAGAAGACTTTAATACTTAAAAGCGATGCGATTAGTGAAAAAGAAAACCCAATCAATAAAATATTTATAACTTGTGAGTTAAGGTTTGTTATTGTTTCTACTGCTCCTAAAGTTGTAGCCGCCAATAATACAGGTATAGATATTATAAATGAAAACTTTGCTGCATGAGTCCTAGAGTACCCCAAGTATCTTGCGCATGTTATAGTAATGCCCGATCTACTTGTGCCAGGTATTAATGCAAGCACTTGCGCTAAACCAATATAGAACGCATTTTTATTTGGTATATTTTGTTCATAGCGTTGCGTAACCTTAGTTTTATCTGAAAGGTATAAAATAATTGAAAAAAAGACTGTAGCAAAAGCTACAACTTTTATATCTTGAAGGAAAATATTTAAATTCAAAACCTTAACTATTAAACCAAACAAAACAACCGGAATAGTTGCAATTATTATATTTTGTAAAAGCTTTAAATTTTTTAAAATATTGAGAATTTCTTTTTTAAAATAAAATATTATTGCAATAAGAGAGCCTGCATGAACTGATATGTTAAATAAAAGATTAAGATTTTTATCTTCCAGATTTATAAGCTGTTCTAAAAAAACTAAAATTCCGCTAGAAGAAATGGGCAACCATTCAGTTATTCCTTGTATTATTGCTAAAGCTATTAAAGGTAAATAAATTGAAAAACTCACTATGATTTTCAATTATTATCATTTAGCATTTAAAGCTATAAATTTAGAACAAACAAAATCACTTTAATTTTTTGTGATTCTATCAAAATATTAAAAATTTGTTAAAATTTTTCATTTTTCCTTAGTTTTTTGTCATTATTATTAAAAATTAATAGTTATTTAGTAAATAAATATTTACTAAAATACAATGACATAGTTATTTTAATGATATAATAACCACTCCTCATGTCAAAAATGTTAAAATTTGTAGACCTAAAAAGAGAAACGCCTGAGAAAATAGATTCAAGTGAAAGAAAAGAAAATTTTTTAGAAATTTATAAAGAGTTTATTAATAATAAAGCAAAGGAGCAGGCTAGCAGATGTTCTCAATGTGGCACTCCGTTCTGCCAAGTCCACTGTCCTTTACAAAATAATATTCCAGATTGGTTAAAATTGACCGCAGAGGGAAGATTGAGAGATGCTTATGAAATTTCATCAGCAACTAATTCAATGCCAGAAGTTTGCGGCAGTATATGTCCTCAAGATCGTTTATGTGAAGGTAACTGTGTTATAGAACAGTCAGGACATGGTACGGTAACAATTGGAGCTGTAGAAAAATTTATAACTAATACAGCGTGGGAGAATGGTTGGGTTGAACCAATAAAGCCATTAAATGAGATAAAGCAATCTGTCGGAATAATTGGAGCAGGACCAGCGGGTATTGCTGCCGCCATGGAGTTAAGAAAAGAAGGTTATCAAGTTACGATTTACGATCGATATGATCGAGCTGGTGGATTACTTATTTATGGTATTCCAAATTTTAAATTAGATAAATCAGTAGTTTTAAGAAGAACAAAACTTTTAGAAGATAGCAATATTAAAATTATTAATAATTTTGAAGTTGGTAAAGATTCTACGTTAAAAAAGTTGAAAGAAAAACATGATGCTATCTTGATTGCAACTGGAGTTTATAAAGCAAGACAGATCGAAACTCCTGGATCAAATCTAAAAAACATTTTCCCTGCAATGGATTTTTTAACAGCATCAAATAAAAAAGGTTTGGGGGATGAAGTAAAGGATTTTGATAATGGCACATTAAATGCTGAAGGAAAAAATGTTATCGTTGTGGGCGGTGGTGATACAGCAATGGATTGTGTTAGAACTGCAGTCAGACAAAAAGCAAAATCTGTTTCGTGTTTATATAGAAGAGATAAAGCGAATATGCCAGGATCTGCTAGAGAGGTTGCTAATGCTGAAGAAGAGGGAGTTAACTTTATTTGGTTATCGAGTCCAAAATTATTTGAAGGAAAAAATAATGTAGAAAAAGTAATAATAAATAAGATGAGACTTGGTGAGCCAGACTCATCTGGTAGACAATCACCAAAAATTATAGATGGAGCGGAAGAGACACTTGATGCAGATTTAGTCATTGAAGCTCTTGGTTTTGAACCTGAAGAAATACCAAAATTGTTTGGTGAACCAGATTTAGAAGTTACTAAATGGGGTACAATTAAAACAGATTTAAAAACTTTAAAAACAAATATTAGAGGAATTTTTGCTGCAGGAGATATTGTGCGCGGTGCCTCTTTAGTAGTTTGGGCAATTAGAGACGGAAGAGATGCGGCAATAGGAATAAGCGAATATTTAAAATCAATTTCACAAAAGAAAAAAAATAAGGCGGCGTAGTGACTGTTAAAAATTATTTATCAAATAAAAACAAATTAGAATCGTCAAACATAAAAATAGAAGATCATGATGCTTGCGGTGTTGGCTTTGTTGCTTCTATGACTGGAAAACCTAAGCGTGAAGTTGTTGAAAATGGTATAGAGGCATTAAAAGCAGTTTGGCATAGAGGTGCGGTTGATGCTGACGGCAAAACTGGAGATGGTGCTGGAATTCATATTGAATTTAGTAGAGATTTTTTTAAAGAAAAAATCAATGTTACAGGTCACGATGTTAATGATGATCAAGAAATTTGCCTCGGTATGGTTTTTTTACCCAGAACCAACTATTCAGCTCAAGAAAGATGCAGAACGCTTATAGAGCAAGAACTTTTAAATAATGATTTTTATATTTTTGGATGGAGACAGGTTCCTGTAAATCCAAAAGTTTTAGGTCAAAAAGCTAATGATACAAGGCCTGAAATTGAACAGATTATTTTTGCATGTGAAAAAAAATATGATTTTCAAGATTTAGAAAGAAAGCTTTTTGCAATTAGAAAAAAAATTGAAAATAATGCCGCAAAAGAACAGTTAAATGATTTTTATATTTGTTCATTAAGTTCAAAATCAGTCATTTATAAAGGGATGTTTTTGGCCGAAAATATTGCTGATTTTTATCCAGACTTATTAGATCAAAGATTTGCTTCGCGTTTTGCAATTTTTCATCAAAGGTTTTCGACAAACACTTTTCCTTCATGGGAGCTTGCTCAACCATTTAGAGTCATTGCTCATAACGGAGAGATCAATACTCTAAAGGGAAATGTTAATTGGATGAAAACACATGAAGCTGGAATGGATAGTAACCTTTTTGAAAACATTGAAGATATAAAACCAATTATTAAAGCAAATAATTCCGACACAGCATCATTAGACGCGGCATTTGAATTGTTGGTAAGGGGAGGAAGAGATCTCCCGATTGCTAAAATGATGTTGATACCTGAGGCTTGGTCTAAAAAAAGTAAAATAATATCTAAATTACATCGAGATATGTATAACTATTTGAATTCAGTTATTGAGCCATGGGATGGCCCAGCGGCAGTTGCAGCTTTTGATGGCCGTTGGATTGTTGCCGCTTCTGATAGAAATGGTTTAAGACCTCTTCGTTATACAATCACTAAAGATAAAATGTTGTTTGCTGGTTCAGAAACTGGAATGGTTCATGTTGCTGAAGATAATATTCAATACAGAGGAAGGGTTGGTCCAGGCCAAATGATTTCTTTAGATTTAGATAAAGGAAAATATTTTAATGATAAAAAAACTAAAGATCATTTAGCATCTAATCCAGTTTATAAAGAGTTTGCATCTAATCATATTGAATTAACAAAAAATTTTAAAAATTTAAAAGAAAAAAATATCTACGAAGGTCAAGAGCTCAGGCAAAGGCAATTTCTTTCAGGTTTAAGTATAGAGGATTTAGAAATCATTCTTCATCCAATGATTGAAGACGCAAAAGAAGCAGTTGGATCCATGGGTGATGATACACCTATTGCAGTTTTATCAAGTAAGTACAGGCCATTATCTCATTTTTTTAGACAAAACTTTAGTCAAGTTACCAATCCTCCAATAGACTCTCTTAGAGAAAATAGAGTTATGTCACTTAATACAAGACTTGGTAATTTAGAGAATATTCTTGATGACAAATTAACAAAACAAAAAAGCTATTTACTTGATAGTCCGGTTTTAACAAATACTCAGTTTAAAAAATTAAACGATACATTTGAAAAAGAAATAAAAACTATCGATTTAACATATGAAACTAATGAAAAAAATAATTTAAAAAATCAATTAGATAGAATTAGATCTGAAGCAGAGGAGTTTGTTAGAGGCGGAGCAAAACATCTAGTAATAAGTGATGAAAATGTATCTAAAAGTAGAATTTCTATACCAGTAATTTTAGCTCAAGGAGCAGTGCAATCTTATTTAACAAATTTAGGAATCAGAAAGTTTGTTTCTATTCACGTAAAATCATCCGAATGTTTAGACACGCATTATTTTGCAGTTTTAATTGGAGCAGGTGCTACTACTGTTAATCCTTATTTAACAATAGACTCAATTTATCAAAGATTTGAAAAAGGTTTATTTGGAAAATTAAGCTTTGATGAATGCGTTCAAAGATATGTAAAGGCCATTAATGACGGTTTATTAAAGATTATGTCCAAGATGGGAATTTCAGTTATTAGTTCGTATCGTGGTGGACTCAATTTTCAATCATTAGGATTAAGCCGTTCATTAGTTTCTGAATACTTTCCAGGTCTTGAATCCAGAATTTCAGGTATTGGAATTTTAGGTATTGAAAGTATGATTAAAAAACATCATGAAAAAGCATTTAGAGAAAATATAATTTCTTTACCAATCGGAGGTATTTATAAGTACCGTCATGGTGGTGAAACGCATGGTTATCAAGCCAAGACAATGCATTTGCTTCAAAGCGCAGTTACAAACGACTCTTTTGATACTTACAAGAAATACTCAAAGTTAATTCATGATATGCCACCAATACATTTGAGAGATTTGTTAGGATTCAAATCTAAGAAAAAAAAAATATCTTTAGAAGAAGTTGAATCTGTTACTGAAATTAGAAAAAGATTTGGGACAGGAAGTATGTCAATGGGTGCCCTATCAAAAGAAGCTCATGAAACTTTAGCTATTGCGATGAACAGAATAGGTGGTGCTTCCTGCAGCGGAGAAGGTGGTGAGGATGAAGAACGATTTGTGCCTAGGGCAAACGGTGATAATGCAAACTCAAGAGTAAAGCAAGTTGCATCAGGAAGATTTGGTGTTACAGCAAAATATTTAAATCATTGTAATGAAATTGAAATTAAAGTGGCACAAGGTGCAAAGCCCGGTGAAGGTGGACAGCTACCAGGTTTTAAAGTTTCAAAATATATTTCAAAACTAAGACATTCAACTCCTGGAGTAACTTTGGTTTCACCTCCTCCTCATCATGATATTTACTCTATCGAAGATCTGGCTCAATTGATTTATGACCTTAAACAAATTAATCCAAAAGCTAGAGTTGGAGTAAAGTTAGTAGCTTCAACTGGTGTAGGGACAGTAGCGGCAGGAGTTGCAAAAGCTAAAGCAGATATAATTTTAATTAGTGGCCATAACGGTGGATCAGGAGCAACACCACAAACCAGCGTAAAGTACGTAGGCTTACCATGGGAAATGGGTTTGACGGAAACAAATCAAATTTTAACAATGAATAATTTGAGACATAAAGTTGTATTAAGAACAGATGGAAGCATTAAAACTGGAAGAGATGTTGTTATGGCGGCGATGATGGGCGCTGATGAATTTGGTATAGCAACAACTAGTTTGATAGCCATGGGATGTATTATGGTTAGACAATGTCATTCTGATACATGTCCAGTTGGAATATGCACTCAAAGAGAAGACTTGAGAAATAAATTTGTTGGTACCCCAGAAAAAGTAGTTAATTTATTTACCTTTGTTGCTGAAGAAGTCAGAGAAATTTTAGCTGAGCTAGGATTTAAATCTTTAAATGAAGTTATAGGAAGAACAGATTTATTAACCCAAATTTCTAAAGGATCATCTAATTTAGATGATTTAGATTTTAATCCCCTTTTAGTTCAAGCCGACCCAGGTGATAACCCAAGGTACTGTAAAGACAAAATTAGAAATGAAGTTCCAAATACACTTGATGAAAAAATTATTAATGATGTATTGCCATTAATTCAAAGTGGTCAGAATGTTGAGTTAAGTTATAATATTAAAAATACAGACCGAACTGTAGGAGCAAGACTATCTTCAACCTTAGTAACAGATTTTAAAGATAAATCCTTTAATGAAAATCAAATTAATATTAAACTGAGGGGATCAGCTGGACAATCGTTAGGGGCTTTCATAGTCAAAGGTATAAATCTTGAAGTTATTGGTGACTGCAATGACTATGTTGGAAAAGGTCTTTCTGGTGGAACAATTATCGTTAGACCAGCTAGGGTTACAGAAATTGAAACAGAGAAAAATACAATTATAGGTAATACAGTTTTATATGGAGCGACAAGTGGAAAGTTATTTGCTTCGGGACAGGCGGGTGAAAGATTTGCGGTAAGAAATTCAGGAGCAACCGCAGTAGTCGAAGGTTGTGGTACGAATGGTTGTGAGTATATGACGGGTGGTACAACAGTATTTTTAGGAGATGTTGGAGATAACTTTGCAGCAGGTATGACAGGTGGAATGGCTTTTATTTTTGATCCAGATTCTAAACTAGAAAATTTAATAAATCCAAATAGTGTAACATACAATAAAGTAGAGACTGATTATTGGAAAAGTTATTTAAAAAATTTAGTTGAGCAACATGCCAAATTTACTAAGTCAAAATATTCTCAGAAAATTTTATATGAATGGGATGTAAATGTTAATCATTTTATTCAAGTTTGTCCTTTAGAAATGTTAGATAAATTAGATAATCCAATAAGTAATAAATCTTTAAGGCAAAAAGCTAGTTAATTTTAGATTTAGCAATTTCAATCAACTCTTTTCCTATTCTTTTAAGATCATGTGACGACGAAAGGCTGTGATCACCTTTTTCTTGCAACAAGATTAAACTATCTTTTGAATATAAGGTTTTTGATAATTTATAAGAGTATTCTACTGGAACTACATTATCTTTTAATCCATGAAAAAACCTTAACGGGAAATTACAATTTTTTTTTAAATGTAAAATTAAATTTTTTTTACCACCATCGATCAAAGACTTACCTATTGGATAATAACTGTTATAATCACTTTTCAGTTTATAAATTTTTCCAGAGCTGATGATCTGCTTTGCTTTTTTTGAAAAAGTGTTCCACATTAAGTATTTTGTAAAATCAGGAGCAGCTGATACTCCAATAAAACCAATTATATTTTTGAGTTTCCATATAAGTTTGGCACCAACCCACCCCCCACATGATGAACCAATAATAATTATTTTTTTATTTTTTAGTTTTGAATTTGTAATTTCCTTTGCTTCTAAGATCCAATCATGAATTCCTTGCTTTTCAAAAGTACCAGAAGACTTGCCATGGCCTGAAAAATCAAATGCCAAAAAGTTTAATCTTTTTTTTTTGCATAATGATTTTATGAATTTTACTTTTTTTCCAGAAATATCCGACATCAAGCCATGAAGAAATAATACCCCAACTTTACTTTTGGCTTTTAAAAAGGCGAAATGAATTGATTGTTTATTTGAGGTTAAAAAATAATTTTTTTTGTTTTTCATTTTAATCAGGATATAGTTATAAAATCTTTTAAATGAGCGCAAATATAAGGTTACTTCAAATCATACCAAATATGGATATCGGTGGAGCCGAAACTGGTTGCTTGCATGTAGCAGATCATATTTCTAAACAAAGCGGTTTTTCAGCAATTTTAACAAGTGGTGGTAAATTATTAGATCTTATTGATCGTGACAAAATTAAAATATTTAAATGGCCAATAAATAAAAATATTTTTTTTATTTTTTTTAATATTTTTTATATTTTTTTAAAAATCAAAATTTACAAAATAAACATTGTGCACGCAAGAAGTCGTGCTCCAGCATGGTCTGCATATTTTGCTTCAAAATTAGCCAATGTTAAATTTGTTACTACTTTTCATGGAACATATAACTTTAAATCAAAACTAAAAAAATTTTATAATTCAATTATGGTAAAATCAGATCATGTCATTGCAGGATCAGAGTTTATTTTAAATCATATTCACACCAATTATAAAGTTAAGGCAAAATCTTCTGTAGTCAAAAGAGGGATAGACGAAAAATATTTTTCAAAAAAAAATGTTACCGAAGAAGAAATTAAAAAATTAAAAGATCTAATGAAAATTAGTGGAGAAAAATTTATAATTTTACTGCCTGGTAGATTAACATATTGGAAAGGTCAAAAATTATTTATTGAGGCGTTAAATATTTTAAATAATCAAAATTTGTTAGAAAACGTATATTCATTAATCATCGGAGGGCATCAAGGAAGAATTCAATATAAAGAAGAATTAATTCAGTTAGTAAAAAAATATAATTTAGAAAACAAATTAAAAATTGCACATGGTTTAAATAAAATGCCAGTTGCATACTCTATTTCTAATTTAGTTTTATCAAGCTCAATTGAACCTGAGGCCTTTGGAAGAATAAGTGTTGAGGCTCAATCTATGGAAAAACCGGTATTAGCTAGTGATATTGGCGGTTCGCTCGAAACAGTTATTAATAATAAAACTGGTTGGTTGTTTAAAAACAATGATTCTGAAGATTTAGCAGAAAAAATTAAAATGATTATGAAAACTGAGCAGAATGTTCTCGATTTAATTGGGAGACAGGGTAGAAAAAATGTTAAAGAAAACTATACAAGAGACCTTATGGTATCAAGAACACTAGAAATATATAAATCATTAGTTTATTAGTCATAAGAAATATGGTTTCAATTACTCTTCCAGATGGAAATATCAAAAAATATAATTCAGCAGTAACGGGTGCTCAGATCGCAAAAGATATTGCTCCATCATTATTAAAAAAAGCATTAGTCGTTGAAGTTGATGGTGAATTTAAAGATTTAGAAGTTGAAATAAGCAAAGATTCAAAAGTTAAAATTATTACAATGAATGATGATTATGCCTTGGAGTTAATTCGTCATGACTCTGCACATTGTATGGCAATGGCTGTTCAAGAACTTTTTCCAGGTACACAAGTAACAATCGGTCCAGTGATTGAAAACGGCTTTTATTATGATTTCGCAAGAGATGAACCTTTTAGTGACAGCGACTTGGAAAAAATTGAAAAAAAAATGAATGAAATCATAGATAAAGATCCCAAAACAACAAGAGAGGTTTGGGACAGAGATAAAGCAATACAACATTTTAAAAAAATTGGAGAAAACTATAAAGCTGAAATCATTGAGAGCATTCCTAAAGGAGAAGAATTATCAATTTACTTTCACGGTGACTGGCATGATTTATGTAGAGGTCCACACTTACCAAGTCTTGGAAGGATAGGGAAAGCTTTTAAATTAATGAAAGTTGCCGGAGCTTATTGGAGGGGAGACTCTAATAATAAGATGCTTCAAAGAATCTACGGAACATGCTGGAGGACAAAGAAAGATCTTGATGAATATTTGCATCGTATTGAAGAGGCTGAAAAAAGAGATCATAGAAAATTGGGAAAAGCATTAGATTTATTTCATTTTCAAGAAGAAAGTCCTGGTGCAGTTTTTTGGCACCAAAAAGGATGGAGCCTGTTTCAGTCACTAGTGAAATTTATGAGAGATAAGCAAACTGATGCAGGTTATTTAGAAGTTAATACACCAGAGATGTTGGATAAAACATTATGGGAAAAATCAGGCCACTGGGAAAAGTTTCAAGAACATATGTATACTACAGATGCAGATGAGAAAACTTTTGCAATAAAACCAATGAATTGCCCAGGTCATGTTCAAGTTTTTAACCAAGGATTAAAAAGTTATAAAGATTTACCACTTAAAATATCTGAATTTGGAAAAGTTCATAGATATGAACCTTCAGGTGCATTACACGGATTAATGAGAGTTAGAGCATTTACCCAAGATGATGCTCATATATTTTGCACTGAAGAACAAATTACCGAGGAGTCTTTAAAAGTAACGAATTTAATTTTAGATATTTATAAATCATTCGGTTTTGAAAATGTGAAACTTAAATTTTCAGATCGGCCTGAGAAAAGAGTTGGTGATGATAAAATTTGGGATAAAAGTGAAAAAGCTTTACTAGATGCAATTAAGACCAGCGGATTAAAATACGAAATCAACAAAGGCGAAGGTGCTTTTTATGGTCCGAAAATTGAATTTGTATTAATAGATGCAATTGGACGTGACTGGCAATGTGGAACTTTACAAGTTGATTTTAATCTTCCTGGAAGATTAGGTGCTTCGTATGTTGCAAATGATGGATCAAAAAAAATACCAGTTATGTTACATAGAGCAATGTTTGGATCTCTTGAGAGGTTTATTGGAATTTTAATAGAGCATCATGCAGGAAAATTTCCTTTTTGGTTGTCACCAGAACAAGTTGCGGTATTGCCAATAAGCAACGAACAAAATGATTATGCAAGCAAGGTAAAGTTGTTACTTGAAAAAAAAGGATTAAGGTCTATTATTGATAATAGAAATGAAAAAATTAATTATAAAATTCGAGAACATTCAGTATCGAAAATTCCAGTTTTAATGATCTGCGGCGCTAAAGAAGTTCAAAATAATACAATTACTATAAGAAGACTAGGACAAACAAACCAACAAACAGTTAGCCTTGAAGAAGCTGTAAATAATTTGTCACTAGAGTCTAATACTCCATCTATTTAATGCATCAAATTACTTATTTTAATTAATGAAGGGTCCAAGAGTTAATAACAAGATCCGAGCATCTGAAGTGCAACTTATCACAGATGATGGCGATAACATAGGTGTTGTTCCGATTGGAGAAGCTTTAGATCGTGCCAAGGAAGTTGGCTTAGATTTAATTGAAGTCGCTCCAAATGCAAAGCCTCCAGTATGTAAGATTATTGATTATGGAAAATATAAATATGAAATTCAAAAAAAAGCTAGTCAAGCAAAGAAAAAACAAAAAGTTATCACATTAAAGGAGTTAAAATTAAGACCAAGCACTGACAAACATGATTATGACTTCAAAATGAAAAATGCTAAGAAATTTATTTCCAAAGGAGATAAAGTTAAATTTACAATTCGCTTTAAGGGTCGTGAAATGGATTACATGAAGGCTGCATATGATTTAGTTGATAAAATTATTGAGGATACAAAGGATATCTCAAAAGTTGAGCAAAAGGCCAAGATGGAAGGTAGACAAATGACCATGATTATCCAGCCAAATTAAGCTATTATTGTTATTGTCATTACACCTTTTTTTAGTATAACCACCCTCGATATGGCCAAACTAAAGACTAAGAGTTCTGCAAAAAAAAGATTTAAGATTACAGCTAAGGGCAAAGTAAAATCTGCTCAAGCTGGAAAAAGACATGGAATGATCAAAAGAACAAATTCACAAATCAGAAAATTAAGAGGCACTACAGTTTTATCAAAACAGGACGCAAAGATTATTAAATCCTATATGCCTAACAGTTTAAGAGGATAATATGGCAAGAGTTAAAAGAGGAAAAACAAGTAAAGCAAAACATAAAAAAGTTTTAAAAGCTGCAAAAGGTTATTGGGGCAGAAGAAAAAATACAATAAGAGTAGCTAAGCAAGCAGTTGAGAAAGCTATGCAATATGCCTACAGAGACAGAAGAAGAAATAAAAGAAATTTTAGGTCATTATGGATACAAAGAATTAATGCCGGTGTAAGAGCTGAAGGTCTAACTTATTCTAAATTCATAAATGGTTTAACAAAATCAAAAATTAACATTGATAGAAAAGTATTAGCAGATATCGCTTATAATAATCCAGAGACTTTTAAATCTATTGTAAAAAAGGTACAATCGCATTTAAATTAAATATTTAAATGTTAGATCTTAAAAACTTATCCTCAGAGATAAATTTAAAAATTCAGCAAGTTAAAGACCGAGAAACTTTAGAGTCTTTAAAAACTCTTTATTTAGGAAAAAAGGGTATCATTACAGAAGCATTCAAAAGCATGGGCAAGATTGATGCTGATGAGAGAAAAAATTTTGCATCAGAACTAAATATAATAAAATCAAATTTACTAGATCAAATCAATTCACATCAATCTAAAATTGAGCTTAAAGAAATAGAAGAAAAACTAAACTCAGAAGAAATAGATATTACACTTCCGACAAAAGAAATTAAAAAGGGAAAAATACATCCTGTGTCACAAGTAATTGATGAGCTGACATGTATATTTGCTGAAATAGGATTTTCTGTGGCAGAAGGTCCTGATATTGAAAATGAATTTAATAATTTTACTGCACTTAACACTCCTGAACATCATCCTGCTAGAGATATGCATGATACTTTTTATTTAGATAAGGATAAAAAAACTTTGTTACGAACTCATACATCACCTGTTCAGATTCGAACAATGTTAAATAATAAACCACCTATAAAAATTATTGCGCCAGGGAGAACCTATAGATGTGATAGTGATATGACGCATACACCTATGTTTCATCAGTTAGAAGGCTTACATATCGGTAAAGATATTAATATGGGACACTTAAAAGGTTGTTTAGATTTTTTTTTAAAAAAGTTTTTTGAAGATGAAAACCTTGAGATGAGATTCAGACCTAGCCATTTTCCATTCACTGAACCAAGCGTTGAGGTAGACATAAGTTACAAACTTGAAAATAATAAAATTGTTGTAGGAAAGGGAGATAAGTGGCTAGAAGTTTTAGGCTGCGGGATGGTTCATCCAAATGTTTTAAAAAATGTTAAGATCGATCCAAAAAAATTTCAAGGTTATGCTTTTGGAGTAGGTATTGATCGTCTCGCAATGTTGAAATATGGAATTACGGATTTGAGATCATTTTTTGAAGGTGATTTAAGATGGTCTAACCATTATGGTTTTGATGCAAACGATGTTCCAACAAATTATAGAGGGTTGAGTAAATGAAATTAACTCTTTCTTGGTTAAAGAAACATTTAAACACTAAAGCTTCAATAGATCAGATTGTAGGTGCATTAACTAATATCGGTCTAGAAGTAGAAGAGGTTATAGAGGAAAATAAAAATTTAGAACTTTTTAAAATCGCAAAAATTTTAAAAGCTGAAAAACATCCTAATGCTGACAAACTAAAAATTTGTGACGTCGATATTGGAAAAAAAATTGAAAAAGTAGTTTGTGGAGCAACTAATGCTAGAGAGGGATTGCTAACAGTGTATGCGCCTCCCGGTGCAGTCATTCCAAAAAATGGAATGAAGCTAGTCGTGGCAAAAATAAGAGGAGTTGAGTCAAAAGGTATGCTTTGTTCTGAAAGTGAATTAGGGGTATCAAATGAAAGTGACGGGATTACAGAGATACTAGATAAAAAAGTTGGTGAAAAATTTTTCAAAAATACCGAAGAGGTTATAGATATTTCAATTACACCAAACCGTTCAGATTGCTTAGGTGTTAGAGGAATTGCTAGAGATCTAAGCGCTTATGGTCTTGGAAAAATAATTGAAGAAAAAAAAATTAATTTAAAACAAAAATCAAAAGAAGTAATCAAAGTTGAAATTAAAAAAAATTCTGGATGTAATACATTTGGATCTCTATTTATTGAAGATGTAAACAATTGTGAGAGTCCTGAATGGTTAAAAAAAGATTTAGAGTCATTTGGTTTAAAACCAATTTCAGCAATTGTTGATGTAACAAATTATGTAATGTTTGATCTTAATCGACCAATGCATGCATATGATGCAGATAAGCTTGATGGAAATATAATTGTTAGAGAAGCAACAAATGGTGAAAGCTTCGATGCTTTGGACGAAAAAAAATATAAAATTCCAAATGGTGCATGTTTAATCACTGATAAAAATAAAATTTTAGGTCTAGGCGGTGTTATTGGAGGTCAGTCAAGTGCTATTAATTTAAATACAAAAAATATAGTTCTAGAAGCCGCAGCATTTGACCCAATAAAAATTGCAAGAGTATCTAAACAATTAGGAATTATTACTGACGCAAAATTTAGATTCGAAAGAGGAGTTGATCCAAATTCAATTGAAGCTGGCTTAAAATTAGCAGCAAAATTAATTCAGGATATTTGTGGAGGAAAAATTTCAAAAATAAATATCTTTGGTGGTACAAAAAATAAAAATAAAAAAATTAAATTTGATATTAATGATTTTGAAAAATTAATTGGTTTTTCTATCAAAGTTAAAGACTGTCAAAAAATTTTAGAAAGATTAGGTTTTAAGATTAAGGCAAAAAAAAATGTTTTAGATATTGAAGTTCCTAGTTGGAGACCTGATGTAAGCCAAGGGGCAGATATAATTGAGGAAGTTTTAAGAATTAAAGGATTAGATAAAATTCAATCTACGCCTCCAAAATTAAATGAGAAAAAGTCAATATTAAATTATCATCAAAAATTATTTCATCTAGTTCAAAGATCATTTGCAAGTAGAGGATTTTTTGAAACCATAAGTTGGTCTTTTACTAGCAGTAAGTTTAATCAATATTATTCTGATCAAACAATAAAAATCACAAATCCAATTTCATCAGATTTAGATGCATTAAGAAGTTCAAATTTTGTAAATTTAATACTACAGGCAAAATTAAACTTAGATAGATCGAATTTAAATTTACAAATGTTTGAAGTTGGCCCAGTATTTAAAGAAGATTTAACTCAAGAAACAATTGCATCTGGAATTTTAGTTGGAAAAAAAACCAGTTCGACTTGGATTAATAATGATGAGGAATTTAATGCAATTGATGCAAAAGAACATTTATATTTTATTTTAAGCGATTTAGGTTTGTCACTAGACAATCTAGTTGTAGAAAAAAGTGAAAAAAATTATTACCACCCAGGCCAGTCTGCTGATGTTTTTATAGGTAATAAACAAGGTCCAAAAGTAGCAAGCTTTGGAACAATTCATCCTTTAATTTTACAAAAAATGGATATTCAAAAATCAAATATTATAGGTCTTGAGGTTTATCTTGATAATTTCATTGAGCCAAAAAGACCATTAAGAGTTTCAAAGAAACAACTTAAAAAATACGACTTTCAAATTGTTGAAAGAGATTTTGCATTTATTTTAGATAAAAAAGTTAGAGCTGGAGATTTATTGTCCTTAATTAAAAAGACAGATCAGTTAATTAAATCTGTTAAAGTATTTGATCTCTATGAAGGAGAAAAAATTGATTCAGATAAAAAATCTATAGCTATTAAAGTTCTATTTGAGCCAACTGATAAAACGTTAAATGATAAAGAAATTGATGAATTATCTGAAAAAATTATTTCAGCTGCTAAAAGCTTAGGTGGTTCATTAAGATCTCAATGACAGATATCAGTCTAATCAGAAATTTTTCAATCGTAGCTCATATTGATCATGGGAAATCCACACTTGCAGATCGATTAATACAAACTTGTGGTGGCTTAACTGATAGAGAAATGAAAGAGCAGGTTCTAGACTCAATGGAGATTGAAAGAGAGCGAGGTATTACAATTAAAGCTCAGACTGTAAGATTAAAATATAAACACAAAGATGGAAAAGAGTATATTTTAAATATCATAGATACGCCTGGACATGTTGATTTTAGCTATGAGGTAAATAGGTCTCTAGCAGCATGTGAAGGATCATTGTTAGTAGTTGATAGTACACAGGGAGTCGAGGCTCAAACGTTGGCAAATGTTTACCAAGCATTAGATAATAATCATGAAATTATTACAGTTTTAAATAAATCAGATTTACCCGCTTCAGAACCAGAAAGAGTTAAATCCCAAATAGAAGATGTTATTGGTGTTGATACATCTAATGCAATATTAGCATCTGGGAAAACTGGTGAAGGAGTACATAATATTTTAAATTCTATTGTTGAAAATCTTCCATCACCCAAAGGAAATGAAAATGATAGTCTAAAAGCTTTATTAATTGACAGTTGGTATGACAGTTATTTAGGGGTAGTAATTTTAGTAAGAATAATTGATGGAAAAATTAGAAAGAAAGATCAAATTATTATGATGTCAAATAATTCAAGACATGATGTGGAAAGAGTCGGAATTTTTACTCCAAAGGCAGTCGATATTGATGAAATTGGTCCTGGCGAGATAGGGTTTATTGTTACAGGTATTAAAGATTTATCAGATACCAAGGTAGGAGATACAATCACAACTTTAAAGAATCCAACTACTAAGGCATTAACTGGATTCAAGCCAAGTAAGCCAGTAGTATTCTGTGGTTTATTTCCGATAGATAGTAGTGATTATGGATTGCTAAAAGATAGCTTAGCAAAATTAAAACTAAATGATTCGAGTATAGAATATGAACCCGAAAACTCTTCAGCTCTTGGTCTAGGTTTTAGATGCGGATTTTTAGGCTTGTTACACCTTGAGATAGTAGTTCAAAGGTTGGAAAGGGAGTACAATATTAATTTAATCACCACAACTCCTGGCGTTGTATATAAGTTACAAACAATTGATAACAAAATTACTGACTTACAAAACCCAACTAACATGCCTGAGGCTTCATCAATTAAAACTATTAAGGAGCCATGGATAGTTGCAACAATTATAACACCTGATGAGTATCTGGGGTCAATTATTAAAATTTGTGAGGAAAAAAGAGGTATACAAAAAGACATGAGTTATTCAGGAAACAGAGTAGTTTTGAAATATGATATGCCTTTAAATGAGGTTGTGTTTGATTTTTATGATCGTCTAAAATCTATTACTAGTGGTTATGCAAGTTTCGATTATGAAATAAGTGAATACAAGGATGGTGATTTGATAAAGTTATCAATTTTAGTTAATGATGAGCCTGTAGATGCACTTTCAATGATTATCCATAAAGAATTTGCACAAAAGCAAGGTAGATTAATTTGTGAAAAACTTAAAGATTTAATACCAAGACATCAATTTCAAATACCTGTTCAGGCTGCTATAGGCGGTAAAATTATTGCTAGAGAAACTATTAAAGGTTTCAAGAAGGATGTTTTAACAAAAATTCATGGTGGTGGAGCATTAGATCGAAAAAGGAAATTGCTTGATAAGCAAAAAAAAGGTAAGTCACGAATGAAACAGTTTGGAAAAGTAGAGATACCTCAGGAAGCTTTCATTGGTGTCCTAAAAATTAATAAAGAAAATTAGAATGAAGACATGTGTTATTCAGACTCGTCCTGGTATAGGAGATATGTGTATTTTCTTACCTTATATTCATATTATAGCGAAAAAAACTAATTCAAAAATTTGTTTAGTTACCAAATCTAGATCTAGAGCTAAGCAGTTTTTATTCTTAGATCCTTATGTGCAAAAGATTATTTATCTGGATGAAGACTTAAAAAAAAACAAATTAGAAATTGTAAAATTCCTTAAACAAGAAAAATTTAATTCAGTTTATATTATGCAGTTTGGATTTAAATTTTATTTATTTTCTAAATTAGCAGGAATTAAAGCAATTTTTTCATACGGTTTTTTAAAAAAAAATGTAAGCATAACTGGTTTTATTGATAAAAAAGTTAGAGACTGGTTGAATATCAGCAAAGAATTATTAGAAAAAAAATGTAAAATTTATCTTAAAACTGAAAATAAGAGTAAAAAAAATATTGTTATAGGAATAGGTGGAAGTGGTAAAAATAAAAAATGGCCTATAGAAAATTACATACAATTAATAGCTCAATTAAAAAGAAATTTTAAAGATCATAAATTTATAATAGCAGGTGGCCACGAAGAGCTAGGTGATGCAGAACTAATAAAAAAAGCATTCAGCGAAGAAATAATTTCAATTTGCAATATGAATATTAAAGACTCCTTAGAAATAATAGATGGTTCTAGATTTTTTGTAGGTAACGATACTGGCTTTATGCATTTGTGCGCCTCATTAAATATGAAATCATTTGGGTTATTTGGGGATACACCATCCAACTATGCAGAATATAATAATGATATAGTTGCTGTTATGCCAAAAGGTTATAGCATTGTAAAACATAATGACAATGCCATGAAGTTAATAACTGTAGATCATACTTTAAATATAATAATGGATAAAATTTCTGTTTAAAAATATTGAATAAACAAATGAATAATAAATTTTTTTATTGGGTTTATAAAATCCAAAAAATTTTTAAAAATAAATCCCCAAATATTCATTATGGAGAATTTGGTGAGGACATTTTTATAAATCGTTTGTTAAATAATATAAAAAAAGGTTTTTATGTAGATATTGGCGCTTACCATCCTTACAAAGGTTCACTAACGGTACTTTTGCATAAAAGAGGGTGGGCTGGTTTAAATGTTGATTTAAGCAAAACTTCAATTGATTTATTTAATATTTCAAGACCAAATGATATTAATTTTAATTGTGCAGTATCAAATTATGATGGAAAAACTTATTTTTTTCAAAATTCAAAAATAAACCAACAAAATTCATTAATACAAAAAAGTATAAACCAAACAAAAGTTGAAATCGAATCTTTTAAATTAGAAACATTAATTAATCGCTTTAATATTAATAAAATTGACTATCTTAATATTGACACTGAAGGAAATGAATTTGATGTGTTATCTTCTTTAAATATAGATAAAAATAGACCTTTATTGATCACAGTGGAAAATAATAGCTTCGATAAATTTAATGATGAAAAATTGAAAGTTATCAAATTTCTTGATGATAATAATTATGATTTGATTAACACAATTGGTGTTACAATGTTTTTTTATCCTAAAGATAAAATTAAAATGATTTATGAATCAATAAAAATTTGAACATATTTTATTTAAGCTTGAAGCAAAAAATATTTTTAGAGTATAATTATTTAAATTTTCATTCTATACCAAGATTTTTCGTTATTCATTGAGCTTTTTAACCCCTCAAATCTTGATTTATAAATTAATTTTTGTTCTTTTTTTAAAGATAAATTTTTTCTTATAAAAGATTTTGTTAGTATAAAAATAAATTTTAAAAATGAATAAATGTAACCATAATGTTTTTTATAATAATAAAAATTTGACCACATCCAGTGCCAATTTCTAAATAATTCAGCTTCAATATTTAAGCTTTTTTCGTGAGAAGAAGATCCAAAATGTGTTACGTAACAGTCTTTTAATAAAAAACATTCAATTTTTTTTTCCTTTGTTCTTTTTATTAAATCAGTTTCCTCTTTGTATAAAAATATATTTTCGTCAAATATTTTTTTTTTAAATTTTTTTTTATTTATTAATAAGCAGCAACCTGATGCATAGTGTTTGCCAATACATTTCTCATCAATAGGTATAAAACTTTTCGAGGTATTTTTAAAAGCATTAATTGAAATTCCATTTTTTAATCTTGGTAGCAAAATTCCAAAGTTCTTAATTTGAAAAATTTTATTTTTTAAAATTTTTACATTTTTTATTGTTAATTCTGTATCTGGATTGAGAACAAGACAGTATTGAGTTTTTGAACATAAAATTCCTAAATTATTGCCAGCCCCGTAACCTAAATTTTTTTTAGGCATTATTACTTTAATATTTTTTTTTTTTCTAAAAAAATTTAAAACTTTTCTATCATTAGAATTTTCTACAATAATAAATTTTTCTGATGACAGTTTATTTGTAATTCTTTTTAAATGGTGAAAACTATGAAAAGAATTTAAAATTATCGTTAAATTATTTCGATCCATTCTTGGTATTTTTTCATATTATTATATAATGCTTTTGGAAAAGTACTGTCAATTTCTACAGCTTTGATTTCAGTATTTTTTCTTTCAAATAAATCTTTTTTTTGCTTTATCATTTCAGATATATGCTCACTATCTGCAAAGTTTAAAAATTCTGTGTGTGAAAAACTTTGTATTTTATTTTTTATGTCATCTGAACTCATTATATAAGAAAAATGCCATCCACCATTAATTATAATTTTTCTGTTAATTTTTTGGTCTATTCTCCATTTTGGTATATTTTTTACTCTCATTTCTCTAGTTTTTTGTGCAGTCTCAAAATATTTGTATTTAATAGATTTTGGTCCTGGCCATTTATCATCCCATTTGAGACCTTTAACTATTTTTAAATTAAACTTATAGTAAAACATTTCTTGTAAAAAAATATAACTGTCAAAATTTTTGATTTCATCAATATTAATATTTGGGATTTCATCTACATCTGAAACAATGATCATATCACTGCTCTTACAATTCGAGAGACCTCTCTTAATTTGATTTCTCAAAAAATACTCATACTCCCAATTATTTCCATTATGTTCAGGAAAGTCTTCAACAAAATAGTAATTTATTTTTGAAAGATATTTTTTAAATTTCTCCTCATTAAATAATTTTGATCGTCTTTTTCCATTAAAAAATTTATTACCTTCTATGATGACAAATTTATCTATTTTTTCCCATAAAGTTTCTAATCTTAATTCAAGTAACAAATCCTCGCCACAATAAGTAAAGCAATCATATATTTTCATTTTTATACGTAGTTAATAATATTATTTTGATATAATAACAATTTAACTTATATTTCAGGGAGAGGTGGCCGAGTGGTTTAAGGCGCACGCTTGGAAAGCGTGTAAAGGGGTAACTCTTTCGCGGGTTCGAATCCCGCTCTCTCCGCCATTACCAACGGTTTTAGTTCAATCATAAATAATTCTTTCTCATAACAATCGTTGCGGTCGCTCGTGGGTCGCACAGAAAGGGAAAAATGTTATGTACGTGAGAAAGAGAAAAGGTAAGTGGCAATGTATCGTTAGACAAAAAGGCATTGCGGTCGCTCAAACATTTAACTCCAAAACGGATGCTAAAGAATGGGGAGCAAAAAAAGAAACAGAAATAAATTTAGGTAAGTTTGAAGATACTACGAAACTTACATCAATGCGTTTAAGGGAGTTGTTAAAACTCTATTTTGACAAAGCCGTGCGCAGTTCAAAACGTCCTAAAATTTTAAAATATGAAATTGATTTATTGTGTAGGTTTCCAATATCTTCAACTTCATTATTTAGTTTGTCACCGTTGAAACTTTCAAACTTTAGAGATGAACGATTGAAAGCTGGTAAATCTCCAACAACTGTTAGAAATTATTTAAAATTGATTTCAAGAGCAATCGTTGTTGGTCAACGTGAGTTGGGAATACCAATATCAAACAACCCAGTTGCAATGATTGAAAAACCAACTCCAAATCCAGCTAGAGAAAGAACATTAAACGAGGTCGAACTAAAGCATTTGTTTGATGCCTGTAGCAAATGTGAAAAATTTAGGTGGTTAAAAGAGATAACTGAAATTGCCTATTATACATTATGTAGAAGAAGTGAAATATTTAAACTAAATCGAAAACATATTGATTGGCATAATTCAACTGCGTTAATACCAGATACTAAAACAGGGAAGCCCAGAAAGATAGGGCTTCATCCTAGAGTTATAGAAATATTAAAATCTATACCTCTTTCTGTAAGTGGTAATTTCTTTCACATTGAGAGCTTGAGTGCATTCGAAAAATCTTTTCGTAGTGCTGTAAAAAGAGCAAAACTAGATGATTTTAGATTTCACGATTTAAGACATACAGGCGCTACAGACTTGATCGAAAAATTTGGCTGGTCAACGATGGAGTTAATGCAACAAGGGGGATGGTCATCCCAACAAATGGCAAAAAGATATTCTAATATTTCGCCATCACATTTAGCCAACAAAATGAAACAACAAAAACTATACTAAAAAAACTGGGTCTGTTTATAGGACTTTCCAATACTCAGACCCAAAAAAATCAATAAATAGAGTCGTTTAGCATTGGTTGATTTCTTAATTAAAAAAGCATATCTAGCGAGTGTCTCGTGTAATTGGGATGAAGACATTAAACAGGACACGCAAATCTCTGGGCCCACTGGTTTCGATCTGAAACCTAAAAGTTCTCCGAAAACTATCTGATCACAAACGCACATTGGAACCGTGTGAATTATGGAGAATATTTAAAATGAATTTATTTTTAAATGATAAATTACAAGAAAGCGATCATCATAGATATGGGTTTTATAACTTGTCTTTGCTTGTTCTATTTTCTAAAGTTTCAGAGTTTAATATCTCCATAAGTGTTCCAAAGATATTAATTTATTTGTGTGGCGGGGGCGTTGTGCAAACCCCGTCACCTAAATTGAGAGACATTTATGAAAACCTCAGACAAAAACTCAGAGCGTGAAGTTGGTATTGGTCACAATTCTGAAAATTTATACGACAATACTATAAGCGGGCAAATCAAGATCGCTTTTAATCAATTGCTAGATATTTGTTATGAATTCGCAGAAAATAGAGATGAGAGCGAACAACTTGCAAATGAAAGCAGAAATGCAAAAAATCATAATGACAGAATAGAGAAGCATTATGAAATGCGCCAAAATCTAAATAAAAAAGCAGATAAATATAACTGTTTAAGGTTAGCAAAATTATCAACGATGTTTGGCAAACAAACTAAAGAACATCTTGATAAACACCCAACATACAAACATGAACCTAGAGCAGTTTGTAATGATATTGCTAATTGGTTTGATGAACCACTTGATCAAATTTCAAAAGAAGAAATTGAAGCTAATTTTCCAAAAGAATTAGCTCAGTCTTTGATCAAAGAAAATGAAGAAGCATGGAGTTGGTATGAGACAGAATAAAAAGTTTCTAGAAGAAAATATCTGGAATGGAATGGGGTATCACTAATATGTACCAACTTGATGAAGCTAGAAAGTTAATGGACGATGGTTGGTCATTAGTTCCATGTGAGAAAAATAGAAAAAATAATTTCGATTCTGATATTCTTACAAGAGATTATCAAATTGGAGATTTTAACGGCGATGGAAACATCGCCGTTAATTTACAAAAAACAAATCTTATTGATTGGGATGCTGATACTGTATGGGGAATTAAAGTTTCACAAAAACTTTTAAACCAAAGTAGCGCATCAATAGTCGCAAGATTCCCAGACGAGAATCCTAAAGAAGTAGAAAATACTCATTGGCTTTTTACGAAAAACGATGATGTAGATTTTGACAGTCTTGATCTTGAACGAAAAGATTTGAACGGTGAGAAAATTATTGAACTACGTCCTAAAGGGATAACAATAATTCCACCATCAACTACACCGCATAAAAAAACTGGAAAACTTTATTCTAGAAAGTGGAGTAAGTTTTTAAAACGTCCAACTGTTTTTAAAAATATTATTGATAGTTGGAACTGGGCAAACTTTGGCGCATTTGTCATTCCATTAATTACATCGACTAATTCTGGAATGTTAAAACTTGATGCTTGTCTAAAACGTTACACAACTGCAACTGATGAGGACAGGTTCAAATTTTTGCAAACTATTTATGATCTACGTTATCCTGATGAATGGGGAAAAAACCGTGATCTAACGCCAAAAGCAGTTCAACGTATTATTAAATCAAATAATAACGAAAAATCAAAAACTGCGGGTTACAAAGCGTTAGCAGATCACTTTAAGATCGACCCATTGGAATTGAAGCAAAGATTAAATTGGGTTGGTGAAGTTCCAGATGATGGTGATGGTAAAAAAGGTAAAAAAACAATCACAGATTTTTACGAGAGTGGATTAGATATTGCCAAACTTTTAAAAACTGAAATGCCACCTGTAAACTGGACGGTTACAACAATCTTACCAGAAGGCTTTGGCTTGATGGCTGGACGACCAAAAGCAATGAAGAGTTGGACAGCATTATTGCTAGTGTATTGCGTTCAGAATGGGTTGAAGTTTTTTGATCAAGAAACAGTACAAGGTGATTGTTGTTATTTAGCGTTAGAAGATAATCCAAGGCGTTTAAAAGACAGGATTGAAAAATTAAAACTGTCTAAATTGCAACATCCAACTATTATTACAGAGGCTCCATACATGAACCAAGGGCTTGAAGAATCCATCAAACTCTGGGCTGAACAAGTATCAAACCCGAGGTTAGTGATCGTTGATACTTTAGCTAAAGTTAAAAAAACTTTTAATAAGAATAAGACTGCCTATGATGGCGATTCTGAAACACTAAAAGCAATCCAAAAATTAGCAATGGATATGAATATTACAATAATGGCCATTTCTCACTTGGGTAAGGCTAACTTTGATTATTCTTGGGATAGAATTCAAGGCTCAACGGGGATGCAGGGAATATCAGACTTTTTCTGGATGTTAGATCGAGGTGACAATTCTGAAACTGCATACGTTAAAGGTAGAGGGCGTGACATGGAAGATTTTGAATACGGTCTTAAATGGAACGAGAATACTTGGCGTTATGATTTTGAAGGTGAGCTTAAAAATGTATTGATGGCAGAAACTAAGAAACAGATCATTGATGCGATGAAGCTTTTACCTACAGATACAGTGAAACCTTCAGATGTTATCAAACAGATGGGAGCAACCAAGAAAAATGAAAAGATGAATATTCAAAAGACCATGCAGAGAATGAGAAACTCGATGGAGTTAGATTATGGTGAAGGTCATGGGGAATATAAGCTTTGCAAAGAGGATCGGCCAAAAGAAAGAGTTAATTTTGAAAAAGATAAAGTCGTTTAACTCAAATTAAACTTTATTGCTTTTTAAAATATTTTCTTTTGCCCACATTGGTTGAAGGTTTGAATAATGACATAGTTTTTTTAAGTCCTCTTCATTTTTTGCACTATCTAATGGAATTATATGATCAATATGCCAACCATGGACTGTCCAATTATCCCATGTCATTCCATCTTTAAATTGACTTTCCAAATGTGATTTTAGTTCTTGAGGTGTGCACCCAACCATATGAAAAGTTTTATTTTTCTTGGTCATTTTTTTTATCTTCATGAATTCTGCAATTCTGTGTCTCATCCTCAATGCTAATCGAGCCTCTAAGTTATTTTTGTAAAAACTTGTCATATTTTCTACACGTTTCTTTTTACCTTTTTCTGTAGCAAAATATTTTTTGTTATAACTTGATCTAGATTCTCCTGTATGAAATATTTGTCGAAGTCTACCATTGGTAATTAAACCTTCAGTTTTTATTACTTTCTTCACTTTTTTGATTTTCTCATCAAGATCTTTGTATTTTTGTTTTGCAAAATAGGATTCAATCAATTTTTGAGTTGCAGGTTTTGAATTCCATTCTTTAAGAGATTTTTTCATTTTTTCTTTTACCGTGTCACTTTTAAAATATTTTGATCTTCTCTTTTTGACTTCTGGTCTTTTGTTATATTCCTTGAAATATTTGCTATACTTTTCTTTAACCTCTGGTCTTTTATGATATTTTCGATGATATATATTGACTTGATCTTTCCTTGCACGATCAGAACAACCCTTTGAACAATATATTCTTAGTTTGGGGGTAGAATAAAATTTTGTATTACAATTTTTACAATTTTTTAAAGGCATCCACTATTTAACAACTGTCATCTGACATTTATTAAGTTTACCAAATTTTCATTAAACTTTTAAGACCTTAATCCAGCTTCAAGATCACGTATCAGGAGTTTTGATTATTTTCTTCCAAGAAAATCGTCCCAATTAGTCCAGCCTTTATTTTTATAATACCTCATAGGTTGCCTAGGTATAAATCTATTCCAATTTTTTTTCTGAGCTCTACTAATATATTCCCTCATATTTTTAATTTTAAATTTTCTTACAATTAATCTAGCTTTTTTAAAATCCATAAAATGTGCACCTGATGAATATGAAGTTCCAAGAAAATGCCCAATACCTTTCCAATCACCACTTTTAGTGAAAATTCTTCTAGGAGATCTTGTTATACCTTTAGGCATTTTATTATTTTTAATATAGTTCCTCCATTCACTTTCATTTTTAAGTTTTAATTTTAGAACAAATTTTCTAGTTTCGTCATATGACTTCCAGCTACTAGATGTTTCATCTTTACTTAATTTATCATTACTTAAATAATCACCCCAATGTACCCATTCTTTTTTATAAACTTCGTATGGTGATGCAGGCAAAGGGAATATGCCTTTGTATTTTTTTAAGAACGATCGATATTCCCTTAATGTTGTAATTTTAAATTTCTTTAAATAAGCTTTAGTCTCTTTATAGGATTTAAATAATTTACCCCGTTCTTTTGGAGAAAAGGTGTTTGTTCCAAGATAATCAATATAACTTTTGAATTCTTTGTAAGCTTTCGGGTCTCTTCTTATATCTGGTGGCCATGTTTTTTTTTCTAACATTTTTTTCATTTTATTTTTGTAATCCTGCGAGGATTTAAACTGAAATGATTGAACCCACTTTTTAGCTTCTTCATAAGATCGCCAATTGCCAAACGCTACCCGATCCCAAACTTTAAGTTGAATGGATCTGTTAAATTTATCTTCATTAATTTTTGTCAAAACATTTATCTTTGTAATCCCATCAACGGGTGATCCACCTCTAGGTTTTTTTCCACTGGCAACTCCTCTTAAATAATCGGCGATCCTTGTATCTTGTGTAGATAGTGCCCTTATAGTTGTTACAATTTCTTCAAAGGCGGTATCTTTTGCAGCTTCAGTTGCATTTTCATCATCGGGTATAATGAGTGGTATTAAAATGTAACCAAACTTTTTACCTTTTGCTAAACGCATTGCACGTCCTGCAGCTTGAACGATATCTACTTTTGATCTTTTTGGATCAGTGAACACCACACAATCAATTGCAGGCAAATCAACACCTTCTGTTAAACATCTTGCATTAGTCATCAAACCTTTGCTCTCAGCAAACAAACGCATTTGTGAGGTTCTTTCATTAGTAGGCATAGCACCTGAAACGTGGAAGGTTTTTAGCTTTCCGTAATCCTTATAAACTTTTGAAATGAGATCCTGTTGTTTTCTAAAGTTGTCTGCACGTCTAATAGAACTATGGAATGATATGGCGTTGTTAATTTTAAGTTTCTTAATTGCTTTTCTTAAAGCGATCGCAATTGCAAATTCTCTTGCTTTGATATCTTTGATTTCTTTTTTTACTTGAATGAATTTATTAGAGTTAAATATCTGCTCAATCTCAAAATTTTTAATACCAAAGGTTATAATTTTATAATCTGATATGATTGGTGGTTTGCATTCAATTGCTTCTTTAAAACTTAATTGATAGATAATATCTCCATAATCTCTTGGATCATCCATCGAAAGATATTCATCCTTATTACCTCTAAACAATCTTTCCGTTGCGGTCATAAATAAACGTTTTTTAATTTTGATATTCTTTTGATGAATAAGATGAGCCATAGGTTTTTCACCATGTCCCACGGTCTTATGAGCCTCATCCATAATACCAAGATCAAACATAAAACCTTTCGCACCTTGTGCAGTTACTTTTCCTGACTGATAGGTGGTGAATATAATTTTAGGGTTTTTAGACTTTGTCTTTAAAAACTTCTTTATCTCTGATTTATCTGTAGTGACATCAATACCAAGATCAGCAATACTGGTTACAAAATCATCTTGATCATCAGATACTGTTTTATCTGAACACACACACATCCAATCTGGATTAATACCTGCTAACAAATATTCTCTAGTCCAAACTTTTAATGTTTGCTGAAGAAGCGCTAGAGATGGAATAGCAATGATGATGTTTTTAGCATTCATTTTTCTTGCAATCCAAAACGCTGTTAAACTTTTACCTGTTCCACAAGGCATAATGACTTTACCTCGTTCATTAGATTTAAAATATTTTACAGTCTCACTGATAGCTTTTATTTGATGAGATCTTGGTGAAAGTTTTGGAGGTTTAATTATTTTACCTTTTGCTTTGGCACGAATATATTTCCATCTCTCACAATTATTGTTATCAAGCGATAAAAAGCTTTCGGATGTTACATAGCCAATCCCTTTTAAATACTTTGTCTTCTTGGGTGGCTTTTCAGCTGTAGTCATTACAAGACCGTGTGAAATATTTTTACAAACGTTAAATGCTAAATTCGAAAAGGTTGCCAAATCACCTTTAACGGTGAGAGTATCTTTTGGATTAGATCTATATTTACATTGAATAGCCCAGTACTTTTTATCTTTAGTTTCAGCAATTAAATCTATCCCTTCATCAGCGCTTGGAAGATTAAGTTTTTTTCTTACATGTTCTTTTACTTCTTTGAGTAGCCAAACATTTTTAAGTTCAGACCTATATTCAGGCTCTGTTTGAAGAAAATATTTACAAAGCTTTTCAAATATATCACCAGCAAGTTTTGCTCTTCCAGATGTTGTGTATTTTGCTAATTCTTGATTAAGGGATTTCCAAGATTTATGAGTTTGAAAGTGTTTCACTTGCTCTTATCGTTTACCATTTTGCAAATTTTAATAAATTCATCTTCAGTCAAATTACCTCTCATAGAATTTATTCTTTCTGTAACAAGTCTTACGTTTCCGGGTATATAACCCTTTGCATTATCAATTCTGTCTACTGACAATTGAGTATACCTACTTTCCTTTGTCTTTTTACCAACAAAGGGTATTAATTCTATACCTGAATAAAAACACAAACCTCTTTGTTTAATATAAATACTTTCTAATTCCTCCCACGAAATTTCAACTTTTGTATCTCTGGTTGATTTTCTTTGTTTTATATTCACTTTAATTTTATTTATTTTGTATTTCCAAAATCTCTCCCTATAACCATTTTTAAAATCAACAATTATACTGTTGGTTCTTCTTTTTTGATGATAGCTAAATTGTGATCTACGAACTTTTTGTTCTTCAGGACTTAATTCAGAAATCGGGGTATGTTTTTTCCAATTTTTCTCTTTTTTTTTTCTTTCAATAAGTTCTTGCTCTGACATAGGTTCTCTTAATCTATACAAATTCAACCTTTGCAATCTCCCGCTAATTGTAACTCTATTCACGCCAAACTCTGTTGCTATTTGCTGGTGAGTTTTTCCTTGATGAAATAATGTTTTTAACTTCTCTATATTTTCTGGCTTGCCCCAATCTAAATAATTACCTCTTTTAAATACACCTTTGTATTTTTGCTTACTCATAATTTAAAATTTCCATTTATAATTTAATTTTTTACTCTTAGTTAAATTTTCCTTAGCCCATAATGGCTGCAAATTTGTATAATGTGAAGCCTTTGCAACTTGAACAGGGTCTTTTATATCAAACGTTGCTAAAGGTTTTATATGGTCAATGTGCCATTCACCATAATTGTCCCATGTCATTCCGTCTTTAAATTGGCTCTCCAAATGTTTTTTTAATTCTGTTTTAGTGCAGCCAACTAACTTCATAATTGATGTATTTTTCTTTTCACCCTTCCTTCTGAACCAATGTGTAAAACGGCTTCTAAGAGTATTTGTAAGTTTATATTCAATATCAACTTTTAATCTTTTTTTACGTCTCTCCGAAGCTTCTCTGTTTCTTTTTTCTCTTTTAACCGGGTCTTTAGAAATATTTTTATAATAGTCAGTTTTTTCTAGCCATTTCTTCTGAGCTTTCTTTGCAACAGTTCTACCTTTTTCAGTTTTTTTATATTTCTTTAAAAGGTCTTTACCTTTCTCAGTTTTAAAATATTTATTTCTACGATCTTTTGCTTTCTCATTATTATCAGCTCTTTTTATTGCCTCTTTCCCTTTTTCACTTTTGAAATACTTAGCCATTATTTTTTTTCTGACAACTTTTCCCTTGTCAGATTTATTGTATTTAGCTAATGTGGATTTGCCTCTATCTGATTTAAAATATTTTCTGTAATATTCTTTTTGAGCTTCCTTGGCGCATTTGGGTGAGCAATATTTTTTATTCTTTCTCAAAAGTTCAAATTGCTTTGAGCAAATCGGACATTTGGAAATCATTAAACTTATCTTAATATATACATGTCTATTCTGTCCATATGTCTATTTAGACAGAAAAGACACGTTATATTTAATATGTTCGACAAAGTTTTCGGGACGGGCAAGAGGCAGGATTGTTACGGTTAATTACGGTTAACTATTTTTAAAAGTCGCTTGTTTCTTGAGCCTTGCTGAATTTTTTCAGCGTAACACCTTCATAATTAAGCGTAAGTTTCTAGGACGCTCGACACTCTATAATATTTTCATGTTCCATTGACACAGATTCTAGAATTTGATTCAAGGATTCTATGAGCGATAAAGATAAATTACGCAAAGATTTTATAAAAACTATTACAGAAGATGAAGATAGTTATCCTGATACTAACGCAGGTTTCAAACAATACTTATTAGACAAAGGCCTTGAACCTTTCAACTATAGACGTGGTGGACTTGTTAGAGGTGTACCTAAAATTGCAAAGCGAGGTTATTGATGGTTAGACGATTAACGTTCCAAGATATGAAAGAATTGTCAAAAGATGACCCTGAAGAATATCAAGAGTTTGTAAATATCGAATTAGAAAACCTGAAGAAACAACAAATGTTTTATGCAACAACACCAGTTGAAAAGCGTCCACAAATAATGAAAAATAATATTAAGGTTCGAAAAGAGGCTACCAAGATTTTAAAAAATTATGATGACGTTAACACGTTCATGTATGCAAAAAGCTGGGACTCATATCTGAAAAAAGCTAAGCCATTTAGAGCTTTAGCAAACAATTTAGGAAAAGAGGATATTAACAAAGATCGCAAAGGCCTTGATACGGTGGTCTATTACAATGAATCAGATGCGAATAAACCAAAGCCACCAAAGACAATCACACCAACTGAAGATTTTAAAACACCTGAGTCCGAGTTTCAGAGAGTACCTGAATTCATGGAAAAAAATATGAAACCAGATCCAGATTCAAACAAAGGTATTGCAACGGTTTTACACCCACATGTAGGTGATGGTGGTAGCTAATTTAGAAAGCAATCAATCTATTATTGCGCCCTGCATAAATAGTCTGTTTTCAAATTAGAGGGCAACTAGTTAACACTCTTCCATAAAGTTCATCATCACCTGCACCCATTAAGTTTTAAATTTTCGCAAAATTTTCACGGTCAACGTTTGAGTGTTTGTTAGTATTTACGGCTTATATAATCTATACCTTTCAAAGATTCAAAACTCGTTTGGCACCACTAAATCAAATTTTCAAATCCAACTGGTACCTCTATTGATAGACAAACCACAGAGCAACTGCGTAGCAGTTGCGATAGGGGCAAAGCTTTCGAGGATACCCGTTTCTCCAACATACGAAATACACCCACCAAAAAATTATAACCTGTGAGCGCCTGCCTACGGCAGGCGCGAACAATAATGAGAGGTTCTAGCAAACAGACTCTAAAACACCGTTTAAACGACTCCAGTTGATTCCAGATTCTCATTTTTATTTTCCCTGTGCCCTGAATCCTGATTTTTTATTTCGTTAATTCTGGAGTCTGTGAGTCCGTTTTTTGAAAATTATATGGACTCTCTCTGGACTCTTTGGACTCTAAGTTTGTTTGACAGCGTACGGCTTTTATTGTTCAATAACCATTGAGAAAGAAGAATAAAAACAAACCGCAAGGTTATCGGCGCACGCTTGGAAAGCGTGTAAAGGGGTAACTCTTTCGCGGGTTCGAATCCCGCTCTCTCCGCCATTTTAAAACTATTTTTCAAAAATCTCATAAGCTTTTTTAATTAAATTGACGGCGCGCATATCCGCACCCATTCCAGAATTAATTTTATGGGTAACATATGAAATACCAATACCTTCTACTGGGTCACCAAATCCAAGTGATCCTCCCCATCCATTATGCCCAAAAGATTCTTTATTTCTTCCAAACATCCAGCCACCTCTCAATATATATCCTGAATATGTCCATTTTATTGGAAGCATGAGGCTTTCATCTAATCTTGATGGTGATTGTTTTAATATTTCTTTGAATTTATTTTGAGAAATTATTTTATTATTATTAAATTTTAAATCATTTGCCAGTAGGTCGTAAAGTTTGGCAACAGCGAGTGCTGACCCGTGACCTCCCATTGAAGAAACACCCGCTAACCTCCAATCTTTAGAGTTATAAAAGTTCATTTCGTGTTTTGGATTATTAAAAGCATTAAAATTTTGACTTATTTTTTCAAATTCAGGAGAATTTTCAATTAAATCACTTACATTATTGAAATCATTTTTTTCAAATCCAAAATTAAAATTTAAATCATATTTTTTTGAAAAATTTTCATAAAAAAATTCTTTTAAACTTTTTTTGGCAATCCTTCTAATAAGGTTTTCAACAAGATACCCATGTGTTTTTGCATGATAATATGTTTTCTCACCAGGTTCATGATCAGGATTTTGTTTCTCTAAAATACAGGTGATCTTTTCAAAATTTAATAAATCTTCATTTGATATTTTTTCCTTAAATCTAAATAAACCTGATTGATGAGATAAAATATCTTTTACTAAAATTTTTTCTTTATTAATTTTAAATTCAGGCCAATAAAATGAAACTTTTTTTTCAATATCGATTTCATTTTCCTCAATTAATTTCGCAATACAACTTGCATAAATGCCTTTGCTTAGAGAGAATGTATTGACAATTGTATTTTCATCCCAAGAGCTATTTTTACTTTTTAGTCCCCCGAATATATTTACCAAAATTTCATTGTTTTTTACTATTGAAAAATTAGCACCCGTTTCCTCATTATGATCAAAATATTTTTGAAATATATTTTTTAACTCTTCAAATTTGGGAGGACAAATACCCTGGACCAACATTAACTTGCCAATTTAAATGCAAAATTTCTACCAAGACTAATTTTTAAATCTTGACAAAATCTAGCAGCTTCTGCACCATCTATCATTCTGTGGTCATAGGATAAAGAAATTGGCATAATTTTACGGGGCAAAAATTTTCCATCAATATAAACTTGTTTAGTTTCTGTTTTACCAATTCCTAAAATACAAACCTCTGGTAAGTTTACGATTGGCGTGAAAAAACTTCCACCAATACCCCCTAAGCTTGATATTGTCATTGAACCACCAAAAAACTCTTTTTTATCAATTTTTAATTCCTTACATTGTTTGCTAATTTTTCTTAGTTCTTTTCCAAGAGTTAGAATATCTTTTTGATCTACGTTTCTAATTTTTGGTACCATTAATCCATGTGGAGTATCTACCGCAATTCCAATATGAAAGTATTTTTTATAAACCACTTCTTCATTTTCTGGATCTAGAGATGAATTAAAGTTTGGATATTTTTTCATTGCATTTACCAATGCTTTCATAATGAACGCTAATGGAGTTACAGGAATTTTTTCTCTAGTATTAAGATCAACTAATCCTTTTCTAAAGTTTTCCATTTCAGTAACATCTATTTCATCATGTTGCGTTACATGAGGAATACTATTCCATGCTTTAACTAAATGAGGACCTGATAACCTTTTAATTCTTGGGATTTTTTGAATATCAACTGGTCCAAATTCAGAGTGTTCATAGGGCAAATCTATTTTATCGCTAATTTTAGTATCATTAGACTGTAGATCAATATTTCTGTTTTTTACAAAATTTTTTATATCATCTTTTTTAACTCTACCACCTCTACCAGAACCTTGCAGTTCACTGATATTAATTCCAAGCTCTCTAGCAAATTTAAGAGTATTTGGGCTTGCACCTGTTGAGTCAGATAATTTAAGTTGGTCAGTGGTGTTTGTTTGTTTTAATTCTTCTTTTTTAACTACTTCTTCATTTTTCTCTGGTCCCTTTTGTTTTTGCTGAGAAGGTGATTTTTCAACCGTAATAATTTCTAAAATTTGATCACCTTCTGATACTTTATCTCCAATTTTTATATTTATATTTGATATTTTACCTGAAAATGATGATGGCACCTCAACACTAGATTTGTCACTTTCAAGAGTAATGACAGGATCACCTTTATTGATTTCATCACCCTCTTTAACTAATACTTCAATTATCTCGACGTTTTTAAAATCACCAATGTTTGGAACTTTAACTATTTCACTCATTTATAATTTTACCGGATAAGGTTTGTCAGGATCAATATTATATTTTTTAATAGCATCCTTAACAACTTTAGATGCAATCTTTTGTTCTTTAGATAAAGTACTTAAAGTATTCACCACAATTGACTCTTTATTAACTTCAAAAAACTTTCTTAACTCTCTTCTCGTATCACTACGTCCATAACCATCAGTTCCAAGTGTTAAAAAATTAGTTTTTATATATGGTCTAATTTGATCAATATGCGATCTAATATAGTCGCTTGCTGCAATTATTGGACCCGATCTGCCTTCTAAACATTTTTCGATATAGGTTTTTCTTGGCTCTTTATCTGGATGAAGTTGGTTCCACCTTAAAGTTTCAGCACCTTCTCTTTGTATTTCTGAGTATGAAGTTACACTCCAAACATCACTATCAATTCCAAATTCCTCACTTAATATTTGAGCTGCTTTAATCGTTTCATTTAATATTGAACCAGAGCCAAAAAGCTGAACAGTAGCTTTGCCTTTATTTCTAAATTCTTTAAATAAATACATTCCTTTAAGAATATCTTCTTTTTTTACATGACTTGGAATTTCTGGATGTTTATAATTTTCATTAAGAGCAGTAACATAATAAAAAATATTTTCTTTATTTTCGTGCATTCTTTTAATTCCATCTTCAACAATGGTTGCCATTTCATATGCATAGGTTGGGTCGTAAGAAATACAATTTGGTATCATTGAAGCCATAATTAATCCTTGACCATCTTGGTGTTGCAAGCCTTCTCCAGCAAGTGTTGTTCTTCCAGAAGTAGCTCCAATTAAAAAGCCTCTAGCTTGTGAATCACCAGCTGCCCAGGCAAGATCCATAACTCGTTGAAAACCAAACATGGAATAAAAAATATAGAATGGAATCATCTCAACATCGTGGTTTGTGTATGACGTTCCTGCAGCAATAAAAGATGACATCGCACCAGCTTCAGTTATACCTTCTTCTAGAACTTGACCGCTTTGATCTTCTCTGTATGAACTTAATTGTTCAGAGTCTACAGGTTCATATTTTTGTCCTTCATGAGCATATATTCCAACTTTTTGAAAAAAACCTTCCATACCAAAAGTTCTAGCTTCATCAGGAATTATGGGAACAAGTTTTGGAGCAACTTCTTTATCTCTAAATATTTTACCTAAAATAGCAACTAGTGCCATTGTAGTTGAAAGTTCTCTTTCTCCAGAACTTTTCATTGAAGATTCAAAAATACTAGGATCTGAAATTTTAATCTGTTTAGAATTTGAAGATCTTGAAGGGATAAAACCTCCAAGAGCTGCTCTTCTCTCTTTTAAATATTGTATTTCATCAGATTTTTCGTCAGGTCTGTAAAATTCAAGATTTTCTACTTGCTTATCAGTTAATGGAATATCAAAACGATCTCTAAAATAATACATATCATCAAGACCGAGCTTTTTTTGCTGGTGAGTTGTATTAATACTTTCACCAGATTTACCCATTCCATAACCTTTAATTGTCTTTGTTAAAATTACTGTCGGCTGTCCTTTGTGCTTCATGGCAGCGTCATAGGCCGCGTAAACTTTGTGAGGATCATGACCACCTCGATTTAATCTCCAAATATCTTCATCAGTAAGATTCGAAACTAGTTGTTTTAGCTCTGGGTACTTGCCAAAGAATTTTTCTCTAACATATTTTCCACCTTTGGCTTTAAAAGCTTGGTATTCACCGTCAACACATTCATCCATTCTTTTCATTAACAAGCCTGTTTTGTCAGCTTGCAAGAGAGGGTCCCAATATGAACCCCAAATAACTTTAAGAACATTCCATCCAGCACCTCTAAAAGTACCTTCAAGTTCTTGGATTATTTTTCCATTTCCTCTAACTGGCCCGTCCAATCTTTGTAAATTACAGTTAATGACAAATATTAAATTATCTAGATTTTCTCTGGCAGCTAAACCTATTGCACCAAGAGACTCTGGTTCGTCACACTCTCCATCACCCATGAAGGTCCAGATTTTTCTGCCCTGTTTAGGAATTAAATTTCTATTCTCCATATACTTCATAAATCTTGCATTATAAATTGACGTGATAGGACCAAGCCCCATTGATACAGTTGGAAACTGCCAGTAATCTGGCATTAGCCACGGGTGAGGGTAGGATGATAAGCCTTCCCCTCGTTTAATGTTTGCTTCTTGTCTAAAGTTTACTAATTGCTGTTCTGATATTCGTCCTTCAAGATATGATCTTGCATACATTCCAGGTGCTGCGTGACCTTGAAAGTAAATCATATCTCCTAAAAAATCATTAGTCTTACCTCTCCAGAAGTGATTACAGCCTACATCGTAAAGGGTTGCAGCAGATGCAAATGTTGCAATATGCCCACCTAGTTCAGGTGATATCTTGTTTGCTCTCACAACCATTGTTGCAGCATTCCATCTTATTAACGATCTGATACTTTTTTCTATATTTTGATCTCCAGGTGATTTTGTTTCCAGTTGAGGAGGAATAGTATTTATGTAAGGAGTGTTTTGAGTAAATGGAAGATTAGATCCTGATACATAAGCTTGATTGATTAATTTTGATAAAAGAAAGTGAGCTCTTCTGGAACCATCTCTTTTAACAACTGAATTTAAAGACTCAATCCATTCATCTGTTTCCTCTGGGTCAATATCTGCAATATCTGGATTGGCCCCAAAAACACCCTCGTGTTTTATTTCAATTCTTTTCGTCCCCGATTGATGCTGATTAGCTTGTGCTTGACCATTACTCTGCATATTTTGGGGTGTTTCTTTTTTTATTTCAACCTGTCCTATTTGGTTGGACCCTGATAGTTCCGCAAGGATATCTCCTTTAGAAACTTTATCTCCGATTTTAACTTTAAGATTAACAATTTTTCCTGAAACATCACTAGGGACTTCCATACTAGATTTGTCACTTTCAAGAGTAATGACAGGATCACCTTTATTGATTTCATCACCCTCTTTAACTAATACTTCAATTATCTCGACGTTTTTAAAATCACCAATATCTGGGACTGAGATAAAATTTTGCGAATTACTATCTAATACGTTTGCTTTTTTTTTTGAATTATTCTTTTCGTCAACTTCATTTGATCCATTATCTATTAAACCAATAATACTTCCCTGTGAAACTTTATCACCAATTTTTACATTCAATTTTTGAATTGTTCCATCTAATGATGATGGAACTTCAACACTTGATTTGTCACTTTCAAGAGTAATTAGAGGATCGTTTTTAGAAACTTTTTGTCCCTCTTTTACAAGGATTTCAATAATCTCTACATCTTTAAAATCTCCAATATCTGGTACTTTTAATTCTGACGACAACTGTTTTCCTTGTTAATTAATATTAATTTAAATTTTTATTTTCTTAATATATATCAAGCGCTACATATATATATAATTAAAAAAATGTACGAAAATTTTGGTCAATTCATAGATAATAAATGGCATAAATCAAAAGATTCTTATCAAGTTATCAATCCATCAACCGAAGAGATACTTGGTTCAGCATCAAAAGCTTCAGAGGAACAAGTACAACAGGCAATTCAATCTGCAGCTAAAGGTTTCGTTACTTGGAAAAATACGCAAGCATGGGAAAGGTCAAACAAAATTAGAAAGATTGCAGATTTAATTAGAAAAAGAAAAGATGAGATAGCTAAGTGGATTTCACTTGAAGTTGGGAAACCATTTTTGCAGGCCCAAGCAGAAGCAATAGCTTCAGCAGATATTTTTGAGTGGAATGCAGAAGAAACAAAAAGGATTTATGGTCAAACTGTAGAAAGTAGATTTAAAGATACAAGGGTTATAATTAATTATGAACCCGTGGGGATCGTCGCAGGTTTAGTCCCATGGAATTTTCCATGTATTTTAGCTTCTAGAAAAATATCAACTGCTCTTGGGGCAGGGTGTTCTATAGTTTGTAAACCAGATGTTATAACCCCGGGGTCAGTAATGATTTTAATTGATATTATTAAAGAAGTTGGACTACCTGATGGTGCTGTTAATATGCTTTCTGGAGATCCAGCCGGCATAGCTCAACAACTTATAAACTCAGATATCATTAAAAAAATATCAATTACTGGATCAACTAGAGTAGGTAAATTAATTTTAAAGCAAGCTGCAGATAAAGTTCAAAGAGTAACAATGGAGTTAAGCGGACATTCACCTTTTATAGTTCATGCCGATGCAGATGTAGAAAAAGCTGTGAACATGGCAATTTTAGCAAAGTATAGAAACACAGGACAGGTTTGTATTTCACCATCAAGATTTTACATTCATGAAAGTAAGAAGGATGACTTCACAAAAAGTTATGTAGAGAAAACACAAAAATTGAAAATTGGACCAGGTATAAATAAAGATACTGATCTTGGTCCAATTACAACAGAAAAAAGAATAAACGAAATAGAAGAGCTTGTTAGATTAACAGAGAAAGAGGGAGCAAAAATTTTATGTGGAGGAAAGAGATCTGCAAAGTTTAATAAGGGATATTTTTATGAACCAACTGTTTTTGACAATGTTGGAGATAATTTTACAATAACTCAAACAGAACCTTTTGGACCTTTATCTCCAATAATGTCTTTTAAATCATTTGAAGATGTAATCAAAAGAGCCAATAATCACCCAAATGGATTAGCAGCTTATGTTTGCACTTCTTCTATGAATGTCGCTCATGAAACATCTGAAGCTTTAGAAACAGGAATGGTTGCGATTAATACACCCGTAATACCAACTGCGGAAACTCCATTTGGAGGAATTAAACAAAGTGGATACGGAAGAGAGGGTGGTTCGATGGCAATTAAGGATTATCTAAATATAAAGTACACCCATCTCGGCTTAAAAGGTTAGTTTATGAAAGTTGGAATTATAGGTACAGGTCTGATGGGCTTTCCAATGGCTATTAATATAGCCAAAAAGTTTGAGCTAAAATCTTTCAATAGAACTTTTGAAAAAATGAAAGGTCTTGAAAAATATAAAGTTACACTTTGCAATACTTTAGAGAGTTTATCAAAGGATTCAGATGTTATTATATCTATGTTGCCTAGCGATAAAGAAGTCATAGAAACTATTGACCAAGTAAAAAATTTTATTGAATCTGGAACTGTATTTATAGATATGAGCTCTACAAAAGTATCAACAGCTAATGAATGTTATAAGATACTGAAAGAAAAAGATTCAAATTTTATAGATGCCCCAGTTTCTGGAGGTCCAGAAGGAGCAAAATCTGGCTCTTTAGCTATTATGGCCGGAGGTGATGAAGATGCATTTTTAAAAGTGAAAAATGTATTAGAAGCCATGGGCAATCCAACTTTAGTAGGTCCAAATGGCAGTGGTCAAGTTTCTAAATTATGTAACCAAATTATAGTTGGAGTTACAATTGGAGCGGTAGCTGAAGCTATTATTTTATGTGAAAAAAATGGAGCAGATCCAAATAAATTTATCACAGCAGTATCTGGAGGTTTTGCTGATGGAAAAATTCTACAAAATCATGGACAAAGAATGATAGATAAAGATTTTGTTGCTAGAGGAAAAAACATTACTCATTTGAAAGATATGAACAATATTCTTGAATGCGCCTCACAAAAAGGCATAAAACTTCCAATTTCAAAGCTTATTCAAAATATGTTTAAAAACTTGTGTGACTCAGGTTTTGAGAATGATGATCATTGCTCTTTGTACAAGGAAATTTCGAATTTAAAATAAGTGGTGCCCACAACCAGAATTGAACTGATGACCCCGTCCTTACCATGGACGTGCTCTACCAACTGAGCTATGTGGGCATTTTAATTATTAATATATTTTCCATTGTCTAATAAAAGTCTTTTTTTAATCAAAAATTAAACTTTTTTAATTTGTATTTGTTTTTCATGATAAAAAAAATGTCTAACATATTGGTTCTTTTAGCTTTCGTTTTTGTAGCTAATTGCGCTCAACACTCGGTTAAATTTGGTAAAAAATGTACACAAGTTGCGAAGGATGGAACTTACGAAAAATCTTATATTTGGATTGTGAACAACGATACTAATCCAGATTTTGGAAAAAAAATTACAAAACAAAACTGTATTTCTGCAGAAAGCTCATAAAAGTCACTTAATGTAGCTATCCAATTTCTTGACAAAATCTTCGGATATCTATTTAAAGTGCCCAGCATCAAAGTTGATGCTGTAATTTAATAAGAAAGTAAGTATGAGTATAAAAGGTAAAGTAAAATGGTTTAATGGAACCAAAGGTTATGGTTTTATTGAACGAGAAGACAAAGAGAAAGACGTCTTTGTTCATATGTCTGCAGTAAAAGATTCAGGAGTAGGTTATCTAGATGAAGGTGATTCTTTGACTTTTGAAATCGAAGAAGGAAAAAAAGGCCCTTCAGCAGTTAACCTAAAAAAAGAATAGGTTAAAAATTTAACGTAGGAGGCTCGGTCATGGGTATACATTATGATTATAAATCCAAAAGAGGAGAAAGAGCTATGCTTAAGGAAGCTAAACGAAAAGAACGTTTAGCTTTAAAGAAAGCCAAAAGAGCCTCCACGTCGGATATTGAAGAGAAAAGTGAAGAGGTTAAAATGCACGATATTAATAAACCTATCACTTTAGATGATTTAACAAACCCAGATAAATAGCTATGCAATTATTATCCAAAAAGGATGATAAAAAACAAAAACTTGCTGATGCTTTAAAGCAAAATTTAAAAAAAAGAAAAGAATTTAAAAAAAAATTAGAAAATAAGTAATGAGTGTTCTTTCAGATAAATGGATTAAAAAAATGTCTTTGGAACATGGAATGATAAGTCCATTTATTGAAAAACAAGAAAGATCTAACAATATATCATATGGACTTTCTTCATTTGGATATGATGCAAGAGTCTCAAGTGAATTTAAAATATTTACTAATGTTAATTCATCAATTGTAGACCCAAAAAATTTCTCAGATAATAATTTAATTACAAAAACAGAAGATGTATGCATTATTCCTCCAAATTCCTTTGCTCTTGCCTCGACAGTAGAGTATTTTAAAATTCCAAGAGATACTTTAGTGATATGTTTGGGAAAAAGTACTTATGCTAGGTGTGGAATTATAGTTAACGTAACACCATTAGAACCTGAGTGGGAAGGCCATGTGACTTTAGAGTTTTCAAATACAACTCCATTGCCAGCAAAAATTTATGCTAATGAGGGAGCATGCCAGTTTGTTTTCTTAAAAGGAAACGAGTCTCCAGAAACCTCGTATGCAGATAGAAAAGGAAAGTATATGAAACAAACTGGCGTAACACTTCCGAAAATCTAATTATCAATGAAAAAAATTGTTATTCAAGGAGGAGCAAAGCTTCATGGATCAATTAATATTTCAGGATCTAAAAATGCAAGCTTACCAATACTGGCAGCAACATTATTAATAGATGAAAAAATAATTTTAAGTAATGTTCCAATTGTCAAAGATATATTGACTATGGTTAGTCTTTTGGAAACATTAGGCAAAAAAATTAAAGTAAAAAGAAATTCATTAGAAATAACTTCAAAAAATAAAAAAAATTATGTAGCTAAATATGAGCTAGTTAAAACAATGCGAGCAGGCATTTTGGTTATCGGACCATTATTAGCTAAATTTGACAAAGCTAAAGTATCTTTACCAGGTGGTTGTGCAATTGGAGCAAGACCAGTTGATATACATTTAGATTTTTTGTCTAAGTGTGGATATCAAAATAAAATTTCAAAAGGTTATGTTATTTCTAATAAGCAATCTATTAAAAAAAAAATTTCATATAAATTTAAGAAAATATCTGTAGGAGCAACTGAGACTGCTATTTTAAATTGTTGTTTATCGAACAAAGAAGTTAAATTAAAAAATATCGCAATCGAACCAGAGATAATTGATATGATTAATTTTTTAAATAAATCAGGTGCCAATATCAAATTTACAGCAAAAAGATCTTTGTTAATTAAAGGGGTTAAGAGTTTAAATAGTACAAAATATAGTATTATGCCTGACAGAATAGAAGCCGGAACTTATATGATAGCTTCTGGCATTACACAAAGTTCTTTAACTTTAAATAACATTTTAATTGACCATTTAAAAAATATTATAATTGTTTTAAAAAAAATTGGATTTAAATTTAAATTTATTTCAAATAACAGTTTGAAAATTTTACCTTCAAAATTAAAACCTATTAAAATAAAAACATTTCCATATCCTGGTTTTCCAACGGATATGCAAGCTCAGCTAATGAGTTTGCTCATTTTAACGAAAGGCACCTCAGAAATTAAAGAGGATATTTTTGAAAATAGATTTTTGCATGTTTTGGAGCTGCAAAGGATGGGAGCTAATATTCAAATAAGCAATAATGTAGCAAAGATTACAGGCATAGATAAGCTTTCTGGAGCTGAAGTTATGGCAACAGATTTAAGAGCCTCTGTATGTTTAGTGTTAGCAGGTTTGGTGGCAAGAGGAAAAACTGTAATAAACAGAGTTTATCATCTTGAAAGAGGCTATGAAGATTTAGTAAAAAAATTAAAAAAATGTGGAGCTAAAATTAAATTTTTAAATGCTTGATAATCAAGGTTTTCTAAAGCTAAAAGCTGATGACAAAAATGATCTAAAGGTATTTGCTGCCTATTTACAAGATAGCATTACAACTCCTAAAGAAATAAAATTTTTAGAAAAAAATAAAGCATTTATTTGTATATTTAATAGATTTATGTGGGAAGATGCCGAAAAGGGTATTTTTAGAGATAACAAAAGAATTCGATCAGCATTAAAAATAGATGATGTAAGATCAGTGAAATCAAAAAATCTTAATCCTCAAGAAGAAAAAGCACTGGAATTTCTAACAATCAATATTGAGCAGGGTGATCAAGAAAATATTAATATTAACCTTTTATTTTCAGGCAATATGACTATATCAGTAAATGTAGAGGCAATTAATGCAACGTTAGAAGATTTTTCTGATAGTTGGAAAACAAAAATTAAGCCTGATCATAAAATTTAATGAAAATATTAAATACAAAAAATAAACTATTTAAAAAAAATTTTGATTTAGTTCTTGGTTCTAAAAGAATTCAGTCAAATAATAGTCAAAAAATAGTAAAAAAAATTATTAGCGATATCAAAAAAAATGGTGATTTAGCTTTAATTAAATATACCAAAAAGTTTGATAAGGTAAATTTTGGTCCATCAAAAGTTAAATTAGACGATAAGTTAATTAGCAAAAAGATCAAAACATTAGATATAAAAATAAAGAGGTCTATTGATTTGGCTTTTGAAAGAATTACAAAATTTCATAAAAAACAAGTATACAAAGGTTTTAAATTCAAAGATAAATTAGGTAATCAACTAGGTTACAAAATCTTACCTTTAGACAAAGTTGGAGTCTATGTACCTGGTGGAACGGCAAGCTATCCAAGTACATTATTAATGAATTCGATTCCAGCAATGGTTGCTGGTGTTAAAAATATATATTGTGTAATGCCAACTCCTAGAGGCGAAATAAATGCTGGTGTATTGTATGCAGCAAAAAAATGTAAAATAAAATCAATTTTTAGGATAGGTGGTGCACAGGCAGTTGCCGCTTTAACATATGGTACAAAAAATGTCCCAAAGGTTGATAAGATTGTTGGGCCTGGAAATATATTTGTGGCTACAGCAAAAAAAGAAGTTTTTGGAACTGTTGGTATTGATATGGTCGCTGGACCATCAGAAATAACTGTAATCGCGGGTGACCGCAATAGAGCAGACTGGACTGCTGTTGATTTATTATCGCAAGCAGAGCATGATGTATTATCTCAATCAATTTTATTAACCACAAGTGAAAAATTTGCAAAAAAGGTTTCTATAGAAGTTAAAAAAATATTAAAAACTTTACCTAGAAAAAAAATTGCATCCAAGAGTATTAAAAATTATGGCTGTATAGTTGTGTGTAAAAATAAAAAAGAACTAGTAGATTATGCAAATATTATTGCACCTGAGCACCTTGAAATTAAAATTAAAGGTTCTGAAAAATTGGAAAAACAAATTAAAAATGCAGGCTCCATATTTTTAGGTGAGTTTAGCCCTGAAGCTATTGGAGATTATTTAGCTGGACCAAATCATGTATTACCAACATCTGGTTCTGCAAGATTTGCATCAGGCTTATCTGTTAATGATTTTTTAAAAAGAACATCTTTAATAAAGTGCACCAAAAGAGGTATTGAAAAGATTGGTCAAATGGCTATAAATCTCGCAAACTATGAAGGCTTACATGCACACGCGCTGTCAATAAGCAAAAGGATAAAAAATTAATGGCAAAAGAAGAAATGATCGAATTTAAAGGCAAGGTAACAGAATTGTTACCGAATGCTACATTTCGGGTAAAACTGGAAAATGATCATGAGATTTTGGCCCATACTTCAGGAAAACTAAGAAAGAATAGAATTAGAGTATTAGCAGGCGATACAGTTTTGGTTGAAGTAACTCCTTACGATTTAACCAAAGGCAGAATAACTTTTAGACTTAAATAACAGTCTAGATGTCTAAATTAATATTAGCAAGCGCATCTCCAAGGCGATTAGAATTGCTAAAAAGTACTAATATTTTTCCAGATATTGTTGAACCTGCAAACATTGATGAGTCTATAAAAAAAAAAGAAAAATCTAAGTTTTACTTGCAAAGAATTTGCTTTGAAAAAGCTTTGAATGTTCAGAAAAAATATAAACAAGACATAATACTTTCAGCGGATACAATAGTTACAACAAATCAAATAATTTTTGGCAAGCCATCTGGTAAAGAAGATGCAACTAAAACATTGAAGTATTTATCAGGTAGAAATCATAACGTCAGCACTGGTATTTGCATTTTGTATAAAAATAATAAGAAAATTAAAATTATAGACACTAAAATAAAATTCAAAAAACTTCACAATGATGAAATTGATCAATATATGAAAACAAATGAATGGATTGATAAAGCAGGTTCATACGCTATCCAGGGTTATGCAGAGAGATTTGTTACTAAAATAAATGGATCATATTCAAATGTAGTAGGTTTACCACTATACGAAACAGTCAATTTACTAAAAAGTATAAAGAATTTTTAATTGATTATTTAATCATTATATGAAAAAAGCCTTTTTGTTGGTCTCGTAGCTCAGTTGGTAGAGCAGAGCCCTGAAAAGGCTTGTGTCGCTGGTTCAATTCCAGCCGAGACCACCATTTAGAACTTGAAATTTTATTTTAAATAAGTACTAAACAAATCAATGAAAAATATAGTTTTAAATATTACACACCATCACACACATGCTAAGCATGGGCTTGGCAATTAACTATATATTTAACAAAAAAAAAATAATATAAACTTTAACAAATGCAGCTGTAGCTCAGTTAGTTAGAGCGCCTGTCTGTGGAACAGGAGGTCGTTGGTGCAACTCCAACCAGCTGTACCAAAAAAAATGAATAAAAAAATAAGTAAGCCACCCATAGATTTACCTAGTGGCTTTATTGATAGAAAAGAAAAAGAACTGGTTATAAGAGATTTCTTAATTAGACAGATTAAGGAAGTTATGACTAAGTATGGTTTTGAGTTTCTTGAAACGCCTAGTTTTGAATATACTGAAAGCTTAGGGAAATTTTTACCAGATAAAGACAGGCCATCAGAAGGAGTTTTCTCGTTTGAGGATGGAAAAAAATGGTTATCTTTAAGATATGATCTAACAGCACCTTTAGCAAGATTTTCAGCAAAAAACTTTGACAGTTTACCAAGGCCCTTTAAGAGATATCAAGTTGGCACAGTTTGGAGAAATGAAAAACCAGGACCAGGTAGATTTAGAGAGTTTTTGCAATTTGATGCTGATTATGTTGGTACAAATAATTTACTAGCTGACAGTGAATTATGTGTGTTGATTTCAGAGATATTATTAAAATGTGGACTAACAGAAAAAGAATTTAATATTAAAATATCTAATAGAAAATTATCAAAAGGACTATTGGAAGATTTAGATATTGTTGACCAAGATCAGCAAGGCATATCATTACGAGCAATAGACAAATTAGATAGAGTAGGCTTGGATGGTATTAAAGATTTATTAGATAAGGGTAGAAAAGATAAATCTGGTGATTTTACTGATGGAGCAAACTTGGAAGCCTCTAAAATTGAGAAGATAATTAATTTTTTAAATTGCAAAGGGATTGAGGATTTAAAAAAAATCAGTCAAAATAAAATCTATAATGAAGGAATAGCTGAACTTGAAAATATATGTGAATATTTCAAGTTATTTGATTTTAAAAGTTTTAAAATTGATCCTACGGTTGTACGAGGACTGGAATATTATACTGGTCCAATTTTTGAAGCAGAATTAACATTTAAAGTAAAAAATGATAAAGGGCTTGATATTGAATTTGGCTCAATTGGTGGTGGTGGCAGATATGATGATTTGGTTAAAAGATTTAAAAATCAAGATTGTCCTGCAACTGGAATCTCAATTGGTTTAGATAGGTTACTCTACGCATTATCACAAAAAGATATTTTTAGTTTTAAGCAAAAAAGCCCAGTTTTAATTTGTGTATTAGATGAAAATTATAATGATTATTATTTTAAAATTTTAAACTTATTAAGATCAAATAATATTAATGCAGAAATTTATACAGGTTCTTCTGGATTTAAAGCTCAATTAAAATATGCAGATAAACGAAATTGTAAATATGCAATTTTATGCGGTGAAGATGAGGTTGCAAAGGAATTAATAACTTTAAAAAATTTAGAAATTGGCAGTAAAATTTCAGAAGAAATCGAGTCCAGAGAAGATTGGACACAAGCTAAAGATGCTCAAAAAACCATCCCATTAACTAATCTAATTGAAGAAATAAAAAAATAAATGTCTGTAGCTTTAAAAAAGAAAAAGAAAAAAGAGGATATTTCAAAAAAAATTTTAAGCTCATTTAAAAAAAAAGGTTTTAATTTCATAGATCTAGACATGGTCATCGATACAGATCTTTTGACCAGAAGATCAGGAGAAGCTTTTAAAAAGTATGCTTTAAATTTTAAAGATAACTCTGGAAAAGAAATTAGTTTAAGACCTGACTTGACTATTGCAACTGCCATACAATACATCCAAAATAAAAGACAAGTATTAAGCAAAATTTCTTACTATGGATCTGCTTTTAGGCTAGATAAAAAAGGTAAACTTAATGTATTTGATCAAATTGGTTGCGAAATTATTAACTCAAAGTCAGCACCGGAACAGTTAGTTTTAACAACAATTTTATCATCTTTTCGCAGCATTCAAAAAAAGGAAATTATTATAAATGATTTAAATCTTTTCAGTGTATTGGTTAATTTATTAAATTTACCCAAAAGATGGAAATTGCGTTTAATAAGACACTATTCAAGAAAAGATTACTTTAACGAATTGCTAAAGAGACTTGAAACCAGTTATGACCTTGATCAGAGGAAAATCAAAATTGATTATAATCGACTTTCAGAAATAAAAAGACTTAATCAAAAAAAAATAATCGGAGGAAGATCTGTTGGTGAAATAGTTTCTAGATTTGAAAAGAAAATTAAAGATCCAAGGGATAATTTTAATGGTAGTCAAAGTGTTAAAATTATTAAAGATTTCTTAAAAATAAGAGTTCCTTTCAAGAAGCTGAAAATTTCCTTAAATAAGTTTTTTATAAAACATAATTTAGATAAAAGTGAATTTAACAATAATCTTAAAAAACTTTTATTTTTGAATTCTATTATTCAATCCAATGAGACTATAATATTCGATACTAAGTTTGGAAGAGAGACGCAATATTACACTGGTTTTGCATTTTCATTAATTAAAAAAAGGAAAGAGTTAGCCAGAGGTGGAGAATATAATAATTTAATAAAGACTTTAGGTGGAAAACAAACACCAGCTTTTGGTGCAGCTATAAACATAAATAATTTAATATGAGTACGATTAAAATAGGATTGCCAAGTAAAGGAAGATTAAAAGAGGATTGTTTAAAGTTATTCTCTAAGAAAAAATTGAATGTGAAAAATTCAAATTCTAGAAATTATTTCTTTCAATTTGAAAATAATAAAAAATATGAGGGTATATTTTTGCATGCAAGAGAGATCATCGAAAGACTAAATGATGGAACTTTAGATATTGGTGTATCTGGTCTTGATCTTCTTATGGAGTTACCCGAAGAAAATCGAAAAAATATTAAAATCATGAAAGAGCTAAAGTTTGGCTTTGCAGAACTTGTCGTTGCGGTTCCAAATGACTGGCTAGATGTTCAAAACATTGCTGATTTAGAAGAGGTAAGCTTTGAATTTAGAGAAAAAAATAATAGAAGGATGCGTGTTGCAACAAAGTATCCAAAATTAACTGAAGAGTTCTTTTTATCGAGAGGAATTACTGAATTTAAAATAGTTGATAGTTTGGGTGCAACTGAATCTTATCCTTTCACTGGTTCTGCAGAGTTAATTACAGACATTACATCTACGGGGACCACTCTAAGGGAAAATAATTTAAGAATAATTTCTGACGGTAAGATATTGCAAAGTTCAGCTTGCTTTATGATATCGAAAAAGTTTAAGGGAAAAGAGAGAGATTTATTTAGTTAAAAAAAAAGCCCGGAGTTACCGGGCTTTTTTAGGTGAATGGTTTTACATTCCCATTCCGCCCATGCCAGGCATTCCACCACCCATTGGAGGCATACCGCCAGCTGGACTAGAATCTTTATCATCTGGTTTATCTGCAATCATTGCTTCAGTTGTAATTAATAAACTAGCAATTGATGCAGCATCTTGAAGAGCTGTTCTTACTACTTTTGTAGGGTCGATAATTCCTTTTTGGAACATGTCACAATACTCTTCAGACTGTGCATCGTAACCGTTAGAACCTTTTTTTCCTTCTAAAAGTTTTCCAACAACAACTGACGCATCAACACCTGCGTTTGAGATGATCTGTCTAATAGGTGCTTGGAGTGCTTTTTTAACAATTTCAACACCAGCTTTTTGATCATCACCTTTGACTTTAATGCTATTTAAAGTTTCTGACGCATATAAAAGAGCACAACCACCACCAGTTACAACCCCCTCTTCTACAGCTGCTCTAGTTGCGTTAAGTGCATCATCCACTCTATCTTTTCTTTCTTTAACTTCAACTTCAGTCGCACCACCAACTTTGATTACTGCAACACCACCTGCAAGTTTTGCAAGTCTTTCTTGAAGTTTTTCTTTATCATAATCAGAAGTAGACTCTTCAATTTGCTTTCTGATTGAACCACATCTTGCTTCGATATCATTTTTCTTACCTGATCCATCAACAATTGTAGTGTTATCTTTATCTACTTTGATTTTTTTACAAGAACCCAGATCATCAATTTTTACGTTTTCTAATTTGATACCTAAGTCCTCTGATATTAAAGTTCCACCAGTTAAAATTGCAATATCTTCTAACATTGCTTTTCTTCTATCTCCAAAACCTGGAGCTTTAACCGCAACAACTTTTAAACCACCTCTTAACTTGTTTACAACTAAAGTCGCTAAAGCTTCACCCTCAACTTCTTCAGCAATAATTAATAGTGATCTAGAAGATTGAACAACAGATTCTAAAAGAGGAACAATTGATTGCAGGTTAGATAGTTTTTTCTCACATAATAAAATTAGTGGATTATCTAGTTCAGCAACCATTTTGTCCGAGTTAGTGATAAAGTATGGTGACAAGAAACCTCTGTCAAACTGCATACCTTCAACTACATCTAGTTCAGTTTGAAGACCTTTTGCTTCTTCTACTGTGATCACACCTTCGTTACCAACTTTCTGCATAGCTTTAGAAATCATATCTCCAATTTCTTTTTCACCATTTGCAGAGATTGTTCCAACTTGTGCAATTTCCTCACTAGTCTTTACTTTCTTTGAACTGTTTTTAATTTCTTCAATCACTTTCTCAATTGCAGTATCAATACCTCTTTTTAAATCCATTGGATTCATTCCTGCAGATACATACTTACAACCTTCTTTAGCAATTGATTGAGCTAGCACAGTTGAGGTTGTAGTTCCATCACCAGCTTCGTCATTTGTTTTACTGGCAACTTCTTTTACCATTTGAGCTCCCATGTTCTCAAACTTATCTTCCAGCTCAACTTCTTTTGCTACAGTAACACCGTCTTTAGTAATCCTTGGAGCTCCAAAAGATTTATCAATCACAACATTTCTTCCTTTTGGTCCTAAAGTAACTTTTACGGCATTAGCAAGAATATCAACGCCTTTAAGCATTGAGTTTCTAGCTTCTGTATCAAATTTTACAATTTTTCCTGCCATTTTAATTTCCTCCTAAATTATTTCTTTGCAATTACTCCCATGATGTCACTTTCTTTCATGATAGAATATTCTTTTCCATCAATCTTAACTTCAGTTCCTGACCACTTTCCAAAAAGAATTTGATCACCTACTTTGACATCCATTGGTGTAATTTTTCCATCTTCTGATTTAGCTCCTGGTCCTACCGCAACAACTTTACCTTCTTGAGGTTTTTCTTTTGCAGTATCAGGAATAATAATTCCCCCAGCAGTTTTTTCTTCACTTTCTAATGATTCAACTAACACTCTATCGTGTAACGGTCTGAATTTCATAGTTTTCTCCTTTAACGTTATGGCAGAGATATGATGATGAATCGAAAATTTTCAAGGGGTTACTAAAATGCAGAATATGTGGTTTTTAGAGCTATTTTACAGTATATGCTAAATGATGTCTGTATTTAGTTCTATCAAAAAAGCCTTGAAATCTAGCCAGTCTGCAAATTTTCCAAATGATTTAGAATCTTTATGGATGCCTTTTTCTGCAAATAAACACTTTAAAAAAAAACCTCGATTAATTTCAAAAGCGAAGGGTATGTATTATTACACACCTTCCGGAGAAAAAATTTTGGATGGTGTAGCTGGGTTATGGTGTTGTAATGCCGGTCATAATCGAGAGCCAATAGTTGAGGCAATTAAAAATCAAGCAAGTGAACTAGATTTTGCGCCTGCTTTCAACATGGGGCACCCAAAATCATTTGAATTGAGTTCTAAATTATCTCAAATGGCTCCAGACGGATTTAATCATGTTTTTTTTGGAAACTCAGGATCAGAGGCAGTTGAAAGTGCTTTAAAAATTGCCCTCTCTTATTGGAGAGAAAAGGGCAAAGAAAAAAAAAGAATACTTATTGGCAGAAACAGAGGGTATCACGGAACTAATTTTGGTGGAGTTTCAGTCGGTGGCATCGAAAAAAATAGAAGTCAGTTTAATAAATTTTTACCAGAAGTTTATCATTTAAAAGATACACACAATTTAGAAAAAAATGCTTTCTCTAAAGGTCAGCCAAGCTGGGGTGAAGAGCTTACAAATGAGTTAGAAAAAATGATCCAAGATCACGGATCGGATAATATAGCAGCTGTTATTGTGGAACCAGTTGCGGGTTCAACTGGTGTATTAATTCCACCTAAAAATTATTTAGATAAATTAAAAAAAATATGTGACACAAACGATATTCTTTTAATTTTTGATGAAGTGATTACTGGTTTTGGAAGACTAGGTAAGGCTTTTGCAAGTCAATATTTTAATATTACACCTGACCTTATATGTTTAGCAAAAGGTATAAACAGTGGAACGGTACCAATGGGTGCAGTTTTAGTGCAAGATAAAATTTTTGAAGCATTCATGAATAAAGAAGAAAAGACAATTGATCTGTTTCATGGATACACTTATTCAGCCCATCCGTTAGCCTGCGCAGCATCCTTGGCCGCTTTAAAACTTTATGAAGATGAAAAACTCTTTGAAAGAGCAAATGAATTATCTACATATTGGGAAGAGGCAGTACATTCTTTAAAGGGAGTTAGAAATATAATTGATATTAGAAATCTAGGACTAATTGGAGCTATCGAGCTTGAGCCTATAGACGGAAAGCCTTCAAGGAGAGCATATAATGTTTTGTGCGAAGCTTTTGAAGATCAAAAAACATTATTAAGAGTAACTGGTGATATTATAGCTTTGTCACCACCATTAATAATTGAAAAAAATCAAATTGATCAATTAATAGAAAATTTAAAAATCACTCTTCAGAAAACTGCATAAAATATGAATCAACAGTCGCCAGAAGAGATAGTTAATTTTAGAAATATTTCAGATCAATATAATATATATCTAGTAGACTTATGGGGCGTAATACACAACGGCGTTAAATTATTTGATAATGCAATTTATGTTTTAAAAAAATTAAAAAATGAAAATAAAAAAGTAGTTTTAATTTCAAATGCCCCAAGAACAAGTAAAACTGTAAAAAAATTTTTATTAAAATTGAACTTTGAATTAAATCTAATTGATTTATTAATTACCTCAGGTGATGTCACCAGGAATTATGTTTTAGAAAGTAGTGATAAAAAATTTTATCATCTAGGGCCCGGTAAAGATAATGATCTATTTTACGACATCAAAAATATTACAAAAAATGTTCACGAATCAGATGAAGTGGTTTGTACAGGTCTAATTGATAAAATTGGTCAAGATATTTCAAATTATCAAAGCTTGTTCATTGAATTAATCAATAAAGAAAAAGTTTTTATATGCGCAAATCCTGATGAGGTTGTCTCAAGAGGTGACAAAATAGAATTTTGTGCTGGTGCTTTGGCCAAATATTATAAAAAACTTGGCGGTAGGGTAAAATATTTTGGGAAACCTTATGACGAAATATATAATTTTACTAAAGACCAAATTATTAAACAGTTTGGTTTAATTGAGGAAAAAGATAAAATTTTAGCTGTTGGTGATAATTTAAAAACAGATATTTGTGGAGCGCAGAATTACAAAATTGATTCTTTATTAATATTAAATGGAATCTATAAAGATTTTTTTAGAAATAATAATTTAAATTTTGATAAATTATTGAAGTCAAATGAAATGGAAAGTTTAAGAATAATTAAATTTCAACAAGAATTAAAATGGTAAAATGAAAATATTAAGGAACAAATTTAATTTAAAACTTACAAAAAATTCAATTTTAGTCATTGGTAATTTTGATGGTTTGCACAAAGGCCACATATCAATTTTAAATGAAGCTAAAAAATTAGGCAAAAAAAGTAATCTGAAATTTGGTTTATTAACATTTGATCCAAATCCGAAAGAATTTTTTTCAAAAGATAAATATTTTAAAATCATTTCTAATACAGAAAAAGAGAATCTTTTATCAAAATATAAATTAGATTTTTTGATAATTTTAAAATTTAATAATAGTTTAAGAAATAAAAACGCTGATATTTTTGTTAAAGAAATTTTAAAAAGAAAAATATCTCCTTCAAAAATAATTATTGGCAAAGAATTCAAATTTGGAAAAAATAGAACGGGTACACCAAATTTGTTAAAGAGCTACTTCAATACAAAAATTGCAAATCAGAAAAAAATTTCTGGAGTAAAAATTTCCTCATCACAAATTAGAAAATTGATTCAAGCTGGAAAAATTACTAAAGCAAATAGATTATTAGGTAGAAGTTGGTCTGTCATTGGAAATGTAAATAGCGGTAATAAAATTGGACGTAAATTAGGATATAGAACAGCGAATCTTTTTGTAAATAATTGCATTCAACCCTCCCGTGGAGTCTATGCAACTAAGCTTTATTTAAATAATAGGTCATACAATGGAATAAGTAATTTCGGTATAGCTCCAACTTTTAAATTAAAGAAAAGAGAGGTTTTGGAAACTCATTTATTTAGTCCAGTGAAAAATTTGTATAAAAAAAAGGTAAAAATTGAGTTTTTTAAGTTTATTAGAAAAGAAAAAAAATTTAAAACAAAAAAAAATCTTACAGATCAAATAAAAAAAGATATTACAACTGCAAAAAAAATTTTAAATAATGTCTGAAAGTTCTGTCAATCTTCCAAAAACAAATTTTCCAATGAGAGGAAACCTTCCTCAAAAAGAGCCTGAAACTATAAAATTTTGGAATGAGATTGATTTATACAAAAAAATTAGATTAAAAAGATCAGGTAGAGAGCAGTTTATTCTGCATGATGGACCCCCTTATGCTAATGGAAATATTCATATAGGAACTGCATTAAATAAAATATTAAAAGATATAGTTGTTAAATTCAAATCTATTGATGGTAAGGATTGTCCATATGTACCAGGATGGGATTGTCATGGTTTACCAATTGAATGGAAAATAGAAGAACAAAATAAAAAAAAAGGAATTGATAAAAAAAATATATCAATTTTAGATTTTAGAAATCAGTGTAGAGAATTTGCAAAAGAGTGGATTGAAATTCAAAAAAATCAATTCAGAAGACTTGGCGTTTTTGGAGATTGGGAAAATTATTACGCGACAATGTCAAACGATGCAGAGGCGCAAATAGCAATTGAAATTTTGAGATTTTTAAAGAATGGTGGTTTATACAAAGGCTATAAACCTGTCTTATGGTCAGTGGTTGAAGCTACTGCATTAGCTGATGCTGAGGTAGAGTATCAAGACCATATTTCAAATCAGATTTATGTTAAGTTTCAATTAAAAAACCAATTTAGAGGACATGATGATTTAAATATTATTATTTGGACTACTACTCCTTGGACGATACCTTGCAATAGAGCATTGGCCTATAATTCTAATTTAGAGTATGGAATTTATGAAAATGAAAATAAAGACAAATTTATAATTGCCATAGACTTACTTGAAGACTTTGTAACCGCGATTAAAAAGAAACCTAAGTTAGTTGAAACCTTTAATGGCAGTGAATTAAAAGGCCTTAAGGCCAATCATCCTTTTCATGATTTGGACTATAAGTTCGATGTCCCTTTATTAGAAGCTGATTTCGTTACTATTGATCAAGGTACCGGTATTGTACATATTGCACCTAGTCATGGACCTGATGATTTTGCTCTGGGATTAAAAAATGGAATTAAGGCTGAGAATACAATTGATGATAATGGTCATTACACAAAAATAATTAAAAATTTTGAAGGAATTCATATTTTTAAGGCAGACAAAGTAATCATTGAAGAATTAAAAAAATTAGACAAATTAGTTTTTACTGCAGAATATAGGCATAGCTATCCGCATTCATGGAGATCCAAGGCTCCGCTTGTTCATAGAGCTACACCACAGTGGTTCATATCAATGGATAAAAATAAATTAAGAAAAAAAGCTTTAGAAAATATTGAGTCTACTGATTTTTACCCCCCTGTTGGAAAAAATAGGATTCATGGAATGATAGAGACCAGGCCTGACTGGTGCATCTCAAGACAGAGGTTTTGGGGTGTCCCAATGCCAATTTTTATCGACAAACAAACTCATGAGCCAATTGTAGATGAAGAAGTTAATAAACGTATTTATGAGATATTTAAAACCGAAGGAAGTGATGCGTGGTATAAAAGAGATCAATCTGAGTTTTTAGGTAAAAATTATGATTCAGATAAATATGTTAAAGTAGAAGATATAGTTGAGGTCTGGTTTGACTCTGGATCTACGCACTCTTATGTTTTAGAAAATAGGGAAGATTTAAAATGGCCAGCTGATATGTATTTAGAGGGCTCTGATCAACATAGGGGCTGGTTTCATTCTTCTTTACTTCACTCTGTTGGGACGAGAGGTAAGGCCCCATACAAAAGTGTTTTAACACACGGATTTGTTGTTGATGGCAAAGGACAAAAAATGTCAAAGTCATTGGGCAATGTAGTTGCCCCTGAAGAAATTATAAAAAAAAATGGCGCAGATATTTTGAGATTATGGGTCGTGGCCTCTGATTATTCTGAAGATCTAAAAATTGACCAGTCCATAGTATCGCAACATTCTGAGTCATATAGAAAAATAAGAAATACATTAAGATTTTTATTAGGTAACATATCTGATAATTTTTCATTTGATGAAACTGAAAATATGAGTTTTGAAAATTTGGATATTATCGACTCATTTGTTCTTAATAAAATTTCAGAATTAGACGAGAAATTTTATGAATATACTAAAGAAAATGATTTCCATAAAATTTATGTTGAATTATTAAATTTTTGCACAGTAGACTTATCATCATTCTATTTTGATATTAGAAAAGATACATTATATTGTGACGATTTTGAAAATCTTAAAAGAATACAGTGCGTAAATATTTTAAAAGTAACTTTATTATTTTTAATAAAATGGCTCAATCCAATTATATCTTTTACCATCGAAGAAGTATTTCAAATCTTAAGGACTAGTCAGAATAATAAGAATTTAATGCTTGAGGAAAGTATTTTCTTAGTTGATTTTAAAAAAATTGATTTTAGGGATCAGTTAGAATTTAACAAAATAGATTGGGAAACATTAAAGAAAATTAAATTTGAAATAAATCAAATAATTGAAGAAATGAGAGATAATAAAATTATTAAATCTGGATTAGAGGTAGAAGTAAATATTTCTGCTGATAAAAAATTTGAAACTATATTTGATAGAGTTAAATTAAATGACTTTTTGATTTGTTCAAAAGTGAATTTTAAAAAAGATGATAACGATGAAATGGATAATTTAGCTTCGGTAAGTGGTATTAAAGTTTTAGTAAAAAAGGCAACCGGATCAAAATGTAATCATTGTTGGAAAATTTCAGAAGGTACTTGTGAACGAAAAAATTGCCCAGTTATATAAAAAAATTTTTGCAATCTCTTCAATAATTTTAATATGTTTTTTGCTCGATAGATTTACTAAAATTTATACTATTAATTTTTTTATAACTAGTAATTTGGATAATTATTACGTTAATGATTTTTTAAATTTATCGCTTGTCTGGAATAAGGGAATCGCATTCGGTTTATTGCAGAGTGAAAATATTGCATACCATTTTATTTCAATATTCATTTTAGCTATAATTATTTTTATTATTTATTTAATTTTTAAAACTAAAAAAAAATATGAGATGGTTTTTTTCTCTATAATTGCTGGTGGTGCAGTTGGTAATTTATTTGATCGATTTTTTTACAATGCTGTTCCGGACTTTATTGACCTGCATTATAAAGAATTTCATTGGTTTATATTTAACGTATCTGATGTATTGATAAGCATAGGGATATTGCTTCTTGTGATTTTTGATATTATTAAGTTTAAAGAAAAATGATAAAATGAAAAAGTTTATTATATCAACAATATTATTATTTTTTGCAAATAGTTGCGAGAGTTTAAAAAAAGGACTTGGTTTAGAAAAAGATCCACCCGATGAGTTTTTGGTTATAAAAAACAAGCCAATACAAGTTCCTCCAGATTTTGATTTATTGCCCCCAGGTAGTAAGCAAGTCGAGGTTAAAAAAGATCAAACAAATAATGCAAAAAATATTGTAGACAAAAATTTGGCAGCAGACCAAAATACAAAGAATGATAAAATAGAACAAAGCCAAGGAGCAGACATTATTGAGAAAGAGATTCTTAAACAAATAGGAAATTAATGATCAGTTTCAATAATAGTTTTTTCTTTGATAAAAAAGGCTTAAACCTAGATAAAAATACAAAATATAAAAAAAATATAGATCTCGCCATTAGTTCTTCAGATAAAATTTTGAAGGAGTTTCAAAACGGTAGTAATGAAGTATTGGAATCTTTCACGGAAAATTATCAAAAAAAAATTAGAAGTATTAGAAGAAAAATTTCTTATCAAAATAAAAAAAAAGTAGTTATTGGCCTGGGAGGATCCTCTTCAGGAGCTAAAGCTTTGTCTTTTTACATTAATAATGAAATAATATTTTTTGATAATCTTGACTATAATTATTTTAAAAATTTCTTTTTAGAAAATAAAATTAGTGATTATTTTTTCTTTGTTATATCGAAATCTGGAGATACGTTTGAAACTTTGGCGTTACTAAATTTGCTTATATTGGAAAGTAATAAAATTAAGAACCATAATATATTTGATTCAATATTAATTATTACAGAAAATAGAGAAAATGCTTTAAGATCATTTGCTCAAAAAAATGATATTCAAATTATTGAGCATAATAAAAATATTGGAGGAAGGTTTTCAATTTTATCAGAAACTGGGATGTTGCCTATATTACAAGATGATAAAATTATTGTAGAAAAAGGATCAGAAAAATTTATTAAATTATTAAATAACGCAATTGATGATCTAAGTCCTATAAAAAACGCTGCAATCATTTTAACATGTTTAGACGAGATGAAATTGAATATGTATTGCAATCTATTGTATAATTATAGGTTAAAACATTTTTCTTATTGGTTCCATCAGCTACATGCAGAAAGTTTGGGTAAACACGGCAAAGGAATGACACCAATTACATCCATATGCCCAAAAGACCATCATAGCATGATGCAATTATATCTCGATGGTCCAAAAGATAAATTTTTTAATATATTTTCGCCACCAGATGAAGTTTATTATGAAAGTTTTATAAAACAAAATTTTGTCAGCATTGAAAGCTATTCCCCATCTGAATTACTTGAGAAGCAATTTAAATCTGTAATAAATGTTTTTTACGATAAAAAAATACCACATAGAGTTATAAATATATCTAATCATAAAGATCCATTAAATCTAATCGAATTATTTTCCTACTTTATATTAGAAACAATTTTACTTGGTAAAATGATTGGCATTGATCCTTTTAACCAACCTGCGGTGCAATTAATTAAAGAAAAAATTTTTAAGAAATAGTTTTCATAAAAAAAATTTTTGACTGACCATATATTTTTTCTTGAATAAATTTAAAATTTTGCAGGTCAATAATTTTCGTTTTTTTTACATGAAGAATAATTATTATATTTTTAAATGCAGTTAATAAATTTATAAAATTTAAAATTTTTTTAAATTCATTTATTTCATAAGGTGGATCAATAAATATCAAATTTGGATTAAATGTTTTTATCAAATAAAGTTTATCAATAGAAAAAAAATTTTTTTTTATAATATCGAATTTTTTTTTATCAAAATTGTTGGATAGATTTCGAAAAAGTACATTGGAAGTTTGGGGATGATTTTCATAAAATTTTACATGTGATGCACCTCTTGATATGCATTCAATTCCAAAAGACCCAGAGCCAGAAAAAAAGTCGATTACTTTTATATTATCAAATTCTATTCTAAAGTTTTTTGAATGTTTTAAGATATTAAAAATATTTTCTTTTACATTATCTTTCAAAGGTCTTGTAATATTCTGATCAGGTAATAAGAGTTTTTTACCTTTTTTTATTCCTGAAATAATTCTCATATTTTTGCAATTCTATTTTAGAGGGTTTTCTTAGATCACCAGGTAACATATTATCCAACTTAAATGGACCATAAGAAATTCTTTTTAATTTATTTACTTGCAAATTAAGATCCTTAAAAATATTTCTAATTTCATTTTTTTTCCCTTCTCTTAGATTCATTTCAATTATTGTATTTTTTTTAATTTTTGATTTAATTTTGAAATCAAATGATTTGTATTGAACTCCATTGATTTTTGTACCTTTTGATTTTAATTTTAGTTTTTCAATATTGAAATCTCCAAAAACTCTAACTTCGTACTTCCTTTCAAATTTGTTTTTAGGTAACTCTAAATTTCTTGTTAAAGAGCTGTCATTAGTAAGAATTATTAATCCTTCACTTTTAAAATCTAATCTCCCAGCAAAAATAAAATTCTTGTATTTAGAACTTATTATCTCATAAATTATTTTCCTTTCATCTTGCTTTTTTTTTGAACAAATAATATTTTTCGGCTTATAAAGTTTTAAAATAGAAATTTTTTTTTTAAAAAGTACTTTACTTCCATTAATTGTAATTTTATCTTCTTCATTCGCAAATGTTACTGGTGTTAAAATAATCCTACTATTAAGCTTTATCTTTTTATTAGATATTAAATTCTCTATTTCTCTACGAGATCCATAATTGTAACTTGCTAAAAGTTTGGCTATTCTAATTTTTGTATGATTCATAAAATAAATATAAACAATAATTTTAATTATATATTTGACATTCTATATCAACAGTCAATCAAAGCTCAGAAAAAAAAAGAAGTCCCAATCTCTGCTTTAATTTTTGATCCAAAAAATAACAGGGTTATATCGAAATCTCATAATCAAAATATTCAAGATAATAATCCATGCGCTCATGCCGAGATAATGTCGATAATTAAAGCTTGTAAAAAGCTCAATAAAAATAGGCTTGACGGTATGGATTTATACTGTTCGTTAGAACCATGTTTAATGTGTTCTTCTGTTATATTTCAAAGCAAAATACGTAGAGTTTATTTTGCTACGGACGACAAAAAGAATGGAGCATTAATTAATAACTATAAATTAGGTCTTAAAAAAAATTTAAGTCACAGAATTGATATCTATTATGGATTCCAAGAAGAAAAATTTTCAAAATTGTTAAAAAAATTTTTTAAAAAAAAAAGATAGTTATTTTAAAGCTCTCCAGCAGATATCACGTCTATAATATTTGTTTTCCCATTCAATTTTATCAAGCAGATCCAGCGCTCTATCTCTGGCAGATTTCAAATCTTTCATTGATACGGTTGAATTAAGAACTCTACCGCCGTTAGAAAAAATTTTTCCATCTTTTTTTATAGTACCCGCATGAAACATTTGTTCATATTTTTTTTCATTATTAGGTAAATTTTTTATTTCTTTAAGTTTTTCAAATTTTTCTGGATATCCTTTGCTGGCAGCTACTATGGTAACACAAGGATTTTTAGACCATTTTAATTCATTATTATTCAATTTTTCATCTATACAGTTTTGAATTAAATCAATTAAATCATCTTCAAGTCTTATCATTAGTACTTGGCACTCAGGATCTCCAAATCTTATATTATATTCAATCAGTTTTGGTTCTCCATTATCAATCATTAAACCAGCATATAAAATGCCTTTGTAATTGCAGCCAATTTCTGCCATTCCTTGAATTGTAGGTTTAATAATTTTATTTATAATTTTTTTTTCTACAGATTTTTCTATAATCAATGAGGGAGAATAAGCGCCCATACCACCAGTATTTAGTCCCGTATCATTTTCTCCAATTCTTTTATGATCTTGAGCTGTTCCAATTTGTTTAAAATTTTTCCCATCAGTAATCACAAAATAGCTTGCTTCCTCACCTTTTAAAAATTCTTCAATAATAACTCTGCTTGAAGTTGAAAATTTACCACTTAAAATACTCTTAATATCATCTAGTGCTTTCTCTTTAGTTTCACAAATAGTAACCCCCTTACCTGCAGCTAAACCATCAGCCTTAACAACAATTGGTTCTTGAAAATCTTTTAATTTTTCTTCAGCCTCTTCAATTGATTTCAATTCACAAAATTTAGCAGAAGGTATATTAAATTTTTTACACATATCTTTCATAAAAACTTTTGAACCTTCAAGCTGAGCAGCTTTCTTACTTGGCCCAAAAACTCGAATTTTTTTATCTTCTAGGAAATCAACAATTCCGTGTACCAAGGGGATTTCAGGTCCCACCACAACCAAGTCAATTTGATGTTCTTTAATTGTTTCATAAATTTTTTCAAAGTTTGAAATATCAATATTTAAGTTTGTACTTATTTCTTCAGTACCTGCATTTCCAGGCATACAGTATAGTTTTTTCAGTTTTAAAGATTGTTTTAATTTAAAACATAAAGCGTGCTCTCTACCACCGCTTCCAATTACACAGACGTTCATATATAGCTTTTATTATAAGATAATGAATAATATTCCAGAATTTTCTGTCACTGAGTTTTCAAATCTAGCAAAAAATATTCTTGAAGAAAATTTTAGTCTCATCAGAGTAAGAGGTGAAATTTCAAGTGTGAAAAATTTTAAAGGTCATTTGTACTTTACAATTAAAGATGAAAATTTTGTACTAAATTCTGTTTGTTGGGCATCTAAAGTTCCATACCTGCAAATACAACCCGAAGATGGAATTGAAATCGTTGCAGAGGGTAAAATTAGCACATATGCAAAAAGTAGTATTTCATCTTACCAACTTCAAGTGAATCAAATAGAGGTTAAAGGAGAGGGCGCTTTACTCAAACTATTCGAGCAACGAAAAAAAAAATTAGAAAGCGAAGGTTTATTTTCTGAAGCGCATAAAAAACAAATTCCTTTTTTGCCAAAAAAAATTGGAGTTATAACTTCACCTACTGGAGCGGTTATTATGGATGTAATTGATAGGATAGAATCTAGGTTTCCACTAAATATAAAACTTTATCCGGTAAGTGTACAAGGTCTAAATGCATCAAATGAAATTATTAATGGTTTAAATTTTTTTAAAAACTATGATGTTGATGTAGTCATAATTGCAAGAGGAGGAGGTGGCGTCGAAGATTTAATGCCATTCAATGATGAAAAATTAGTTAGGCATGTATTCGAGCATAAAACTCCAATTATATCAGCAATTGGCCATGAAACAGATTTCACTCTTCTAGATTTTGTTTCTGATCTCAGAGCCGCAACACCTACGGCAGCAGCAGAGTTAGTTGTTCCAGAGATAAAAAACCTTAAGGATAAGATAAATTTTTTAGTAAAAAGCTTGAAGCAAAAAATTAGTTTTATCATTTCAGATAGTCAAAAAGAAATAATTAACTTAAGTAGTTTCTTTAAGACAAAAAATCTAAAAAATTTAATTATTGAGAGAAAAAAAAATCTTTTTGCAAATTTAAAATTAATTAGTTCAAACTTAATTTCACATATAAAGCTGAAGACTTTAGAATTAAACAATATTTCTTCATCTCTTAAAAACTTGAATATTGAAAATATATTAGAGAGGGGATTTGTTTTGTTGAAAGATAGAAATGGTAAACTTATAAAAAACCCACAAATTTTAAAAAAAAATAAAGATACTATTCAAATACAATTCTACAAAGATTTAGTTCATGCTAGTATTAAAGTAAAAAAATGAGAGAAGCTAAAATAAAATATAATCATGGAAGTTTTGAAATTATTGAAGAGGGTGATTATGTAATATGCATAGTTTCTGGAAAAAAAATACTATTAAAAGATTTGAAATATTGGAATGTTGATCTTCAAGAACCCTATTTTTCACCAATAGAAGTAGCTCAGAAATATCAGAATGATTAGATTTTTTTTTGCTTTTATTTTTATTACAAATCAAGTTTGTGCTTTAGAATTAAAAGGAACATTTGAACAAGGTAGCCTTATCATTGGAAAAACAAATCCTTCAAATGAGATATATGTAGATCAAAAAAAATTGAAAGTAAGCAAAGAAGGATACTTTGTTTTTGGAATTTCAAGAGATCGTAAAAAAAATATAAGTATTTCTATAGGTGAAGATAATAAAGCAAGTCAAGTTATTAAATCAGTCAAAAGTAGAAAATTTAAAGTCCAAAAAATTGATGGTTTGCCCAAAAGAAAAGTCTCACCCAATAATGAAGATATGAAAAGAATTCGTAAAGAGGGTAAATTAATTGCGAAGGCAAAAAATGTAAACTCTGATCTGAGTTTTTTTTTTAAAGATTTTATAAGACCAGTTGATGGTATAACAACAGGAGTCTTTGGCAGTCAGAGAGTTTTAAATGGCAAACCAAGAAGACCACATTATGGGATCGATATTGCGGCTGCAAAGGGTACAAAAATAAAAAATTCAAATTCTGGAAATGTTCTTTTAGCAGCAAATAATCTATTTTTTACTGGAGGAACGATTATTATTGAACACGGACATGGATTAATTTCCATTTATTCCCACCTTGATAAGATTTTTGTAAAGAAAGGGGATTTTGTAAAAAAAGGCGAGTTGATTGCGACTGTAGGGTCAACTGGAAGATCTACAGGTCCTCATTTAGATTTTAGATTATATTGCAGAAATATTCCTGTTGACCCAGATCTTGTAATTAAAAAAAATTAAATCCTCCACCTGTCATGTGTCCAAATCCATTGCTCAGGATTATTTAAGATCATTTTTTCCAATTCTGTGTTAATTTTTTCTGTAATACTTAATTGATTATCTTCGGAATTAATTTTTATATTTTCTTTTATATGAATAACAAAATTTGCATTTGACTCTCGTTTAATTTCTATTGGAACGAGTGAATATCCATGCTTAAGTGCCAATTGTGCTGGAATATTTATTGTTAAAGCTTTTTTTTTAAATAAATCAACTTTTATTCCTTCATTTACTTTTTGGTCAACCATTAAAGCAATATGTTTTTTATTTTTTATTCTGTTTAAAAGTTGTCTGGTACCATCTTTACTTTTGCCAGGAATAGATTTTGGAATTTGGTCTTTGCACAAATATTTGGTTCTTAAATATTTCATAACAGGATTTAGAAAAATATTATTTAAAGGACGGTATAGAGCACAAATATTAAAATTGTTTTTTTCAATAGTCATGGCTAACAATTCAAAATTAGCAAAGTGACCGGAGAAAAAAAGCAAAGGTCTATTTAATTTTTTTAACTCATCAAATTTTGATAAATTTTCTACTTTGATACTTAAAGATTTATTTTTTCTAAAAAAACCAAGAAACATATATTCAGCAAAAGTTCTTCCATAATTACACCACATATTTTTAATAATTTTTTTATTTTCATTTTCATCATTATTCGGAAAAACCAAATTTAAATTCTTAGTAATTGTTTTATTATTTCTGATTAAAGGGCCAATTTTTTGAAAAATTAAACAACTTAGATTAGAAGATAATTTCAATCTTAATATTTTAAATATAAAAAAGAAAAATATTACAAATATAAA